>JBAZQT010000097.1:0-8276 GCA_041645055.1 Methanoregula sp.
GGCTCCTGTCGGGTTCCCGCTCTCCAAACTCATGGAGGAAACTCAAATCGTATTCCGGCTCGATATCCGTTGAGTAATTCAACGGTATGGTGTCTGAGCCACAGGTTCCGACAAAAATCCTGTACCCCGGGCTAAGGGAAAAAATTGCTATCCATGAAATAAAAAAACTGCAGCACACTGCAAGGAAAATATAGTGCACTTTTTTATTGTCTGTAGAATTCATGGTATTCCTGTGTCTTTTTTTAAAATCACGTAATCAACCGGTATTATCCTGTTCATGGCATTGGCGAGGCAGCGGGAATGGATTTCCCGGGCTCTCATGCCGCAGGAACCTGTCCGGGAGGGCAGGAAGCGTCAGCCGCTTTTCCGCGTGCGGGATTATTTGCGGGTGGTGTTGCCCATCAGCCCGGCAGGCAGGGTAAACAGCGAGAAGCCCGGTGAAGGATTGTTCCCACCCTGCGAGATCTTATACTCAAAGGACTGCGTGTTTCTCGGCATCACCGCAAGTGTCCACTGGCCCGGTTTTCCCTGTGCGGAATACGTGAAGATATACTGGGTCCCGCTCTCCTGGTACTGCCCCGGCCGGTCGCCGTTAGAAAGGATCGGGTCATTACCAAGGTTCACCGAACCCTTGATCACTTTCTCGACAAGAACAAGATTGGCGTTCCCGTCCGGCCCGGTGAGCGTGGCATCAAACGAAGGCTCCCTGCGGGGCATGTCCCGGGGAGTCCCTGCTTCGGTCACGGGCATCATCATGTACATCGACGAACTAAGTTCGAGCGAGATGGGCTCCTGCGTTGTTACCATGAATTTTTTTGAAAAACCGCCTTCGGGTTGTTTCCAGATCTGGAAATTGAGCTGGATCCGGTTCTCCTCCATCCGTATTGCGGGATCATCGATCCCGAGGTCCACGTTCCCGTTAAAGTACCCGCTGGCGTTCTGCGGCACATTCACCTTTATCGTGATCGTCCCGTTCTGGCCCGGCGGGAGGTTAAACGGCCCGCTTACGGTAAACGATTTTGCATCCAGCGGGGGTGCCTGCGGCCCGTACGGCCCATAGGACGGGTAGCTTTCATCGCCGATCCGGGCATTCAGGGCAAGAGGTGTTTTTCCTTTGTTCTTCACATCAATGGTGTAGCTGTACTCCCCGCCCGATTCCAGCTGGTCGCTGATATATGGCGTGGAGATCAGGATAACCGGGGATGAGGCAACACTGACACTGAGCCCGAGCGTATGGATATAATTGGGATACGGCTGGGGATAGGAAGTGGGATATGTCTCGTCGGTTATGGTGAGCATCGAGGAGTACGATCCCCGCACGGTACCCTTGGGCACGGTTGTTGTTACGGTAAATTTCGCGCTCTCGCCGGCTGGGATATCGGCACTTGCGGGAGATATCACAAACCAGGAACTCTCGGCAACATAGGGTCCGCCATAGGGTTGCTGCCGGATCATGGGCTGGACATGAACGCTTTTGGTGTCCCGGTTACGGACCGTTACCGTCATCTCTTTTTTCTCGCCGGGTTCGGCTACGAAGTTCATGTACGAGGGCATCATCTCCAGTTTCGTGTAACTGACCGAACTCTCGCCGGCAGGTGTTGGCTCAGCGAGCGATACCGCAATTGCCTCAATTCCGGCTGCCGAAACCGTCATTCCCACCGGGACATTGCCGATACTTACGGGACTTTCAACAGCAGCACAGGCAGTGATGATGAAAAAGAGCACAAAAACTACAAAAATTCCTTTCCCAACATTATGGTTCATGATATATCAAAATCCTTAATTAATTCATTTTTTGCATTTTATGGTATATACGATTTCTAGCCATTCCCTTAACCGGTCGGGAAAATTCCGTCAGCGTTACCGGTTTTTGCCTGCATCCCGGTTCAATACATTCTGCCAGGCCGGGCTGGTAAGGTTCGGGTAATATCCCGATGCCCCGCCAAAAAGGCCTTTTGCCACCTGCCATCCCTGCGAGTCCCCGGTATGGAACCAGGTGTAACTGTCGGCGTAAAAATTATCCCAGGTATCCAGATGCTCATCCCATTTGTTCTGGACAAGCACCTGGGAATAGATATTTACCCATGTTGACGGCGATGCGGAATAATCGGCATAGAGCATCACCTTCTGGTTGACGTCAACATCCTTGTACACGATGAGATCCGGATCTTTAGACGCGGTTACCAGCGGTTCTTTCCATGAAAAATTAATTTTCTGCAGGAAAACGGACTGGTTGTTAAACGGGTAGATCGTATCGGGAAATGCGAGCGGAGAGTCTAACGCGGTCCGGTTTTCATAAAAGAACGAATACTCGATATTATTGGTCTTGTTCGGGTAGAACCAGTCGGCATGGATCTTGAGAAACAAGGGCGTTTCACCCGGCACCGGGCTGGTCCAGTTGGGATCCATTCCCGGCGGGGACCGGACGAAATCAAGGGAAATATTCTCCTGCGAAAAATATTGTTTTGTCAGCACAAACGTTCCTGCCACCGGCGTTCCGTTTTTAACCGGCAGCGGTACATACAGCGTAACATTGGTCAAAGGCTCCGTGGAAATTACTTGGAGTTTGTAGTCCACGTTGGTTGAAAACGTATGCGGGGTAGGATCGGCTATGCATCCGGCACCGATGACAAGCGTGACACAGAGCAGTAAACAGATCATCGGGTGCCGTGTTTTCCGGTTCATTCATGGATGGTCGAACGCAAAAGGTTATAAAAATGGTGAAATGATTCCCGGGAAATATTTTTTAGCGGATTCTCCAAAAAAAATCCCGGAGGGGGAGCCTCATAAAATAATAAAGTCTCATGATTTCATACGGGACTTCTCCTTTAAATTCCAGTTTCAATCATGCTAAAAACCAGATCATAACACTATAAGACCAAAGAATTTACACCTATTTCCCCATGAACGAGGATCATCTCGCGATCATCATCACGGCTATCTGCCTTTCTCTTGTCGTGACGGTCATATCCACGCCGCAAGTAGCGAATCACGGGTACGTGGTCGAGCCGGCAACTGAAGAGGATATCGCGGGAATGACTCCGGTTGAGACTACGCGCATCACCTTCTGGGAACTCCCACCCCGCTTAATGTTGATCACGGTGATACAATCGATCTCTCCGTTACTGCTCGTTCCGCTTGGACTGTTTTTCTTCTTACAGAGCCTCACGTTCCTTGGCTACCGCAAAATTACTGCCGGCAATGTGCTCGGGAGCCCGGTACGCTCCCTGATTTTTGAGAAAATCCGGGCCAACCCGGGTATTTATTTCAATGAATTATCCCGCGAGACCGGGCTGAACCGGGGATCGCTCCGGTATCACCTTGCGCTCATGCGGGTGACCGGTAAGGTATCGACCCTTACCATGGGAGGTGATATACGGTATTTTGAAAATTCCGGCAGATTTTCCGGGACCGAACAGAAAGTCCTGAAATTTTTACGGAACAACAAGGAGCGTGCGATATTTGCCCACCTCATGGACAATCCTGAAACAACCCGGGGCGACCTGGAAAAGATACTGGGCATATCCGGCGCTGCAGTGACGTGGCATACGAACCGGTTGTGCGATGCCGGGATGCTGACGGTAGCCCGGAGCGGGAAAACTGCACGCTATCTCATTGATCCGGACGCGAGAATGTACCTGGAGAAATATCTTGCAGCCCCGACGGAAGAATCCGGGATTGAGTCGCGTGGGTGATATGGATTTTACCGGATTTTTCATTCAGTGTTTCGTCCGGATTTTTCGTCCAAGGATTTCACCCGGGATTTCGTCCCGGGATCTCCATGACTCCGGGATTTTTTGTTAACCGTTAATTTACGCCGGCCCCTGCTTGTCGTATCCGGATAAAAAGCAGGCCTGCAACCAGAACAGACAGGGCGCAAGCGATTCCAAAACCCGGAGCCGTTGTTGTTTTTGGAACCGGAGAAGTACTGGGCGATTGCACGGGTGAACCCGTTGTATTTACCTGCGGTGCGAGACTCGGTTCCGGTAACGGAAAACGGCCCGGATCGAGCGTGAACAGCGAGATCTCCTGCACAGGATCCTGCCGCGGGTTATCCCGCTGGTCAGCCGGAATATGTGCAAGATCCATAAAGATAATATGGTTTCCTGAAATTGCCGGCGCGAACATATTGGGGATGTCTTTGAGGACCTGGTACTCCTTTCCAGCAGAAAGATCGTACATCATCAGCCGGTTTCCCTCATTATAGGGATTATAGAGGAGCATGGATGGCCATTCCATCCAGATGATCCGGTTGCCCGAAATATCCGGTGCTTCCTGTTCTTTTAAACCCGTGGCAATTACCCTTTCCTCGCCGGTTGCAATATCATACAGGTATACATCCCAGTTCTGGTCCCGGTGATCGCACCAGACAATGCGGTTCCCCGAGATCTCCGGTTCGGCCTGTATACCCGCCCTGTTGCCGATGACCTGTTCTTTTCCGGTTGCCAGATCATAGAGGTAGATATCCCGGGATGCCCCACCACTCCGGTAATCTTCCCAGACAATCCGCGAGCCGTCTATCCTGACGCCGGTTTTATCCCATGCACCGTGTGAAACGACAATCTTTTTTCCGGTAGTCAGGTTGTACGCGATGATATCCGGCGTATGGGACGCTGCTGCAAATCGTTGCTCTGTCCAGACAATAGTATCACCGGAAATCCCCGGATAGAGGAATACGAGATGGCTGAAATCGTCAGAATTTTCATAGAGGGTGCTTTGTTTTCCGGTCGTAAGATCATACATCCGGATGTCCATGTAGGTAGCCCAAACAATCAGGTTACCGGAGATTGCCACCGGGTGTTCACTCCACCCAGAGGCATTCTTTGGCGTTCCGTCTTGTAACAACGACGAAATGAGCGTTTCAGTCCCGGTCGTGATATTGTAGAGATAGATGTTGGATATCGATCCGATATCTGACGTGCGCTCGGCCCAGACAATACGGTCTCCGTCAATCTGGTCTGATCGCCAGATGATGCCGGTGTGGTTGCTGATGCCAAACGTTGTGGTGCCAGGTGCGATCTCATCGGCCGCTGTACTGCCGGGAATGCAATAAACGGTCAGCATCATCATGAGGATGAAAAACAGCAGAAATGTATGCCGGCCGGTAACCCGGTTTGCCCGGCGCTGCATCCCGTACTCAGGGTGAATCATCATCTCTTCCTCTTTAGCATCAGGATCCCAATCACGACAAGTCCCAGGAATATCCCGGCCCGTGCGATGGGGGGCAGGGCCAGTTCCCCGCCCCTGCCTGTTCCTGTAATCGGGGCGTTCCGGGGTTCTGGAGTTGAACCTGGCCTGGCAGCAATGGAAAACTGTGTTGAACCTGGTTCAGCGACCACAGAAAATATTGTCGAGCTGGTGCCAGTGGTATTTAATTTGAGCCAGCCTACAGTTACAAAATATTCACCGGGTGAAAACCCGGTAGTGTCCAGGTCATACATCCAGCGGTTTGTATCGCTGCCGGCTATGACCGGCACCGTTGTTGTGAGGATGAGCTTGTTCGTGTCAAGGTTCCGGATATCAACATGCAGGGTATTTTCCACGCCCATGTTCGTTGTTCCGCTGATGTTAATATGTTCGCCGGCGGTCCGGCTGGGCAGCGGCCGGTCCGGGTCCGACCGGGATCTCCGGTCGAAATGAATGAAGGGTTCTTCGACCAGGAAATAATACGGAGTAAGGATATCGTCAGCACCCGGGCGCAGGGAACCTGCCTCAAGAATCCGGACTACCGGCTCTGCATCTGCCCCGATATCGAGTTTTGGCACGAGTTCAGCGATAATGGTTCCTGAATCCAGGATCGTGATATTCCCGTTGCCGGCAACCCGGGATTCGATATCCGGTTTTTTGTTGAACCCCGGTTCCTGGATCACGACAGCATACCGGCCGTTGGAAAAATGCCCGGTCTCTTCGGGTTTGAGGATTATTGAAAAATTCCCGGTTGCATTCGGCACAACGGGCGAGACCCGGAAATAATTCCTGCCGATAATCCAGCAGGCCATGGTTCCGTTTGTTGCATGTGTGCCACTGATTGTAACCATGTCACCCTTTGCGGTTACCTGCGGTCTGTCCGAAATCAAAGTCACGGAGGCCGCAACCGGAGCGATAATAATGAGCAGCATCAGGCTCAGGGCAGTTACTGCGGTTCTGCAATTTTTCATATATTCACCATCATCCTCTGATACAGTAAAAATTGTCCCGGGTTCTTAAACGATCTCTGTGACAACTGTCTACCAGTCAAAAATTGATCGAGGTTGTTTCAGACCACAGATGGTGGAATCCTGTCACCGGGCTTTTTTATAATCGCATTAATCCGACACGTTCTTTAATATGCGCTCAATATTATCCAGTTTCTTCTCCATCTGTTCTACTTTCCCATTCATGATCGCAAGTACTGCTCCCGTTTGTTCGCGTTCAGCCTTCTGTTCGGCCAGCGTGTCCAGTTTTTTAAGCATCGCATCCAGGTACTTCTCTATCCAGATCTTGATACGGGACACGACCATCGAGATCAGGATGATGACAAGGATCACGAGAAATGCCTGCGTAAGAACCCATCCGAGGGACAGGAAGATCATACCAAGTCCGTTGCTTGCCGCATAGTTATTGGGCTGGGATACGGTCATCACTACGGCGATGAGAAAAAGTCCCACGAATAAGCCCATTAATGCAATTACTGTCTTTGTAATCCAGTGAAATTCTCTGATTGTTTTGAAATCCATCACTTCAACACTCCAGGTTTTTCTATAAGATCCAGACTCACTATCAGCTCGAAAGGCACTGCCTTGTAATATCTTTTAAGGTACGGCGGCTCCTCCGCAACCCGGTTTGTGCCGGTGACAAGCCCGGCCTTCTCGAACTGTTTTAAGTAGATATTCACGAGGGGACGCGAGATCCCGACTTCCTCTGAGATCTCCCGTGCATACTTTTCCTCATGGATGATCGCTTTGAGTATGTTGAGCCTCTGCTCGTTCCCGAGAAAACTCAGGAGTTTTGCCAATTCAGGGACTGAAGATGGGCTCAGCATGCTTATGTGTTTAATTATTTTTACACATGATAAATTTTTTGTATTCCATTACTTTGGTTTTTCATAAACGCTCATGCTGAGACATTTGTCACAGAATCTTTATGAACGATATAACAGAATTTCTATAACCCTATATGGATCTGCTACCGTGAGGAGGTTTTAGATTTTTCTCTCTTCATGCAGGGATGTGGCGAATGAAAAACAAAAAAATCCTGACCTATATTGTTCTGGGAGTTTTGATTGTCCTGGTCCTCCTTGAGTACATATACATCCCCTTTTTCGGCGTGAAACCCGGTAATGAAGCAATCCCATTCTGGCAGCACCCGCCGCGGGCAATTATCTTTCATGGGCTCTACCTCATCTCGCCAGCACTCATGAAGCCGGCGAATTTCCTGTTGTACTGGTGCGTAGGATTCGGTATATGGCTGGGATTCCGCCAGATATCCACCGAGAATGTACTTGACTGTCCGGAACGACAACAAATTTTTTCATGGATACAGAATCATCCCGGCATCCACTTCCGTGAACTGGAACGGCAGACCGGCACAAATCGCGGCACACTATCGTATCACCTGGAAATACTGGCACAGACCAAGAAAATTCTGACCACCCGAAATTCCGGTCATACACGATATTTCGAGAATAATGGAAAATATTCAGGACTTGAACAAAAAATCCTGTCATCGTTGAATAATGAACGGAAGAGGACTATTCTTCAGGTACTGCTTGATTCACCCGCCACTCAGGCAGAGCTCAGCACATCCCTCAATATATCTAATCCCTCAGTTGCATGGCATATGAAATGGCTCTATCGGCAAGGGATCGTGTCGATACAGAAACACGGCCGACAACAAAAATATTGTCTCAATAGTGAATCCCTTGTGTTTTTACAGAACTATTTTTCCGGCAATCCGGTGGGATTGTAAAACCTGCACTACTCTGGCAAGGACCAGCCCGTCCATCGCTACTAACCTTGATTAAACAATAAATATGGTAATCCAGACGAGCGATCGACTTCAATAGTAATCCATTTTTATCTTGTAAAGATTCTTTCAGATCTGCTATAACTCATGCAGAAAAAATCGGCCAATAAAAAAATCCACATTTTATGAAAATAAAAAATCCACTGGCTTAACAAAAACCCTGAAAAAAAAAAGTGATTGATTGAACTGATCTACCTTGCTGGGATGATCAGTGAGCGCTCGCCGGCGGGCATAAACTCGCGGATTGCACCCTTTGCAAACTCGCGGCGTGG
>JBAZQT010000020.1:0-45325 GCA_041645055.1 Methanoregula sp.
GGTAGATATCATGAACCGTGCACAGGGACAGGGAAGAAGTGACATGGTCAGGGACAGGCTGGATCGATTTATTTTCAGGTTAAATGCCTTGATTGCCACAGCAGACCCGAAAGCAACACAGGGACTCACGGGTATAGCAGCACTCATCACATCAGACCGTAGGGAGACTCTCAACCAGACTGTCAGACAGTTACCGATCGCACAGAACTCTCCCGGCCTTATTGACGGATTCAGGAACTTATTTTCAGGGAAGCGATCATAATGCCGGTAAATACTACACTCAATGGAACCGTGCAGGCAATAATCAACCATACCGCTCCCGTTCAACTCACGGCAAATCCAATTCCCACACCAATCCCTGCAGGATTAACGACAACTGCTCTGGACTGGCAACCAATCCCGGTCTTTGGTGTCCCACTATGGGCGATTATAGCAGTCCTGTCATTTGCGGCTCTGGTGATTGTGTTCCTGAACTGGAGTGACAAATCACGGGATCTCGATGCAATCAAGCCATGGTTCATAAAAGTCAAGGAACTTGCCCTGGGAAAAATGCAGGTAATACGCCTCTCACGTGCAGGAAATTTTATTCCAGACTGTCTCAATATCTTCGACAACGTCCTGTCATATGGCGATAGTGAAGAGAATATCAACCAGTGGCTTCTCCACAGTCCACAGGGAGTAATCAGAATAGGAGGAATCTCTGCAGCAATCATTTCAGAAGACTCGGATCATAATCGGGACATCGTCACTGAAATGGCAATCTGTCATGCAGCCGAAAGTCTCAATGAAAATATCGAAAAGCTCCGCAAAGAACTCAATAACCGGCATAAAAAACTGGTTGATACGGGAGAGTATCCTGAAGATGCGGAGAACCCGGCAAACCTGATCCAACCGATCCAGAATGGCCTTGATTATATCGGCCAGAAAAACGATGATACAGATCCCATTTTTGAAAAATCAGGACGGATGGTTTTGCAACTCCTGTATCCAGATGGTATCCATATGCCGGCAATCAATTACTTTAACCAGAACCGTTTTCGTAAAATGTGGTTTAAAGGAAATACGTCCGCTTCACTTGGCGGAGAAAATCTCCGGATAGTTGACGATGAATATGTAAAGAAAAACGATAAACAAAAAGGATTCTTCGAACAATACGGTGCAATGCTGATTGCAGCACTGGTATTCCTAGGGTGTCTTATCGGAGCAGCGGCAATTCCGCTGGGGTGATCAAACATGGCACTTTTTCTTAATGGAGCATTGAATGGAGCAGATCCATGGTTGGGTCTGCCAATGTATTGCTGGGCCCTGATTCTCTGGTGGTTAATTGTAATGCCTGCTGCATGGTTCATCCTGAAGAGAATAAAATGGGATCCATTCGTCAAATTTCATGGTCTGCATTATGCCAGGAAAAACGATTCCAGCGCAGCGATTATTGTCGATGATATGGGCGATGCAGAAATGGTAGCAGAGCATATTGCCAAATGCATCTTCTCATACGGTGAAGACGATTACGAGATCGAGATCTCGGAATTACCATTGCATCTGATTAAAATCGGAGGAATAATCGCAGCTCTTCTTGGAGTGATCCTCACCTTCACTGGACAGATACTTCTCGGAATACCATTCATACTGTGCGGTATAATCGGGTATTGTATCAATAGGGTCGTTCCGTGGATCTATGCAAAACCGTTCTGGTATCCTACAAAATACCTGAAAGATATAGACTGGCAGAAAGCCATCCTCTATAAGATCGGAAAAGTCAATTTCGATTGCAAGATTGCGCAGCTGCTCCAGGATGGTGAATGGGATCAGTATCCAGTGGTCAATTGTGGCGGCATCCCGGTTGAAATAGTCTTTGACTCAAATCATTGGTGCGAACGGCGTTCAAGACAACATAAGGCGATTGTAAAATCTACAAGACCCTGGAATAAGGACAATCCAAACGATCAGATTCATACCTATACCAAGTACCAACGATATCTTAACGAGGGTAAAATTGAAGCACCAGCGGAGATAAAGAAAGATTACCTCGTTCCATGGGTGAGGATCGATCTGGGCCTTCCATTCGATCTTAAAAACAATGAGTGGGCAGGGAAACTTGCACAGATGGCAAAAACCAAGGAGAACAAACCCAGTGGAGAGATCAACAAATATACATTATGGCTCATCATCGGGGGAATAGGATCCTTTTTTGGAATCCTGATTATCAGAACCTTTTTCAAACTCGTTTTCCATTAATTTCAATTTAACTTTTTTCGGGATATTTTCTTATAATATTATAAAAAGTCTAGACTATGGCACATTTAACTCGTGAACAGCAAAGGGAATATGAAGAGGAACTGGAATACCACAGAAATAATCAACCACAATCGGCAATGGATCGAATTGTAAATGCTGCAAAAGGTATCCATAATAAAATTCAGGAAGTCAACAACGGCCCAACGGGTCAGGCAGTACGGAGATTTGCTGAGCGTACGAACGCACAGGATGGTTTCGGGCATGACCGAGCCCCTCCACAAGCACCAGTGAGTCCTCGCGGTCGTGCATACCAGCCACTTACCCAGCAGGGACCCCCAGTCAATGAAGCCTCTACTCTCCATCCAGGTAATAGGATCTATGTCATGCAGGGCTCGATCATTGCGTCTGGAGGAAGTCCAAAAGGCCAACCGTTGCAGCGGAGAAGGTCAGGCCCGGTGGTCCGGCGCGGGGGTCTCGGACAGGATGATAATGGCTTCGATGACGATCACGGCCTCTGATTCTCTCCTTTTTTCGGCATAGATTAATAAACCATCCTTAGAGACAACGCTACCAAGAGAGGTGAACTGAAACAATGAGATTTAGCTTCGAGAAATTCAAAAAGGCGGTCATTGCTGTTGGCCAAACGGGAAAAGATGTTCTCACCAAGATGGTCAAAGATACAACCGCTCTTCTGAACACCATCATCGAGGGTTTCCTCGTAATGTTGATCGGTGGTGCGATGTACATCCTGACGTATATCTTCACAGGGCAGATGATCATCGTCGCCAACGGTATTTCAGATATGCCGGGATGCGTTACCACAGGGATGGGTGCCGGTATCGGGATGCTCCTTGCCGGTCTTCAGGTCATGGGTATTGTCTTCTTCGTAGTCGGCCTTGTCGTTGTAGTCAGGGCGCTTCTGTCGATCTATGGACACCCAGGTGGAGGTCAGGGGAAGTATTGATCTTCCCAGACTCTCCATTTTTTCCATTGCTTTTCGGCGTATGGTTATATGGAAGATCGATAAGGAGCATATTATGAAATCATGGATTGTTCTTATCACTTTTCTTATTCTTGCATCCTCTGTTTGCACGGTCGCAGCCCAGAATGCAAATTACACCAGCACGTTCACTGATTCCGAGATCGTCAGGGTCAATCAATCGTACATTCATGATCCAACCGAGGCGAAGTCAGCCCCATGGGATTTATGGGTCATGTCCGGATGCATTGGACTTATTCTGGTCGTGATTGCTTTAATGAAACCACGTCTGTATCGCATGGACTATGAAATCAATATTATTATCTCGGTGATTGCATGGCCCTTCTTATGGTACTGGACATGGGGCAGTTTAACATCAATCGATCGTATTATCGGTGTAGCCATGGCTGGAGGAAATGAGACCTTCGTCATGATCACGCAGCACATCCTCTACTCATTCCCGATCCTTGGATATATCGGTGTAGCCGGGGATGTCTTCGGAATCTTCGTAACAATCCTGCTCATTGGTCAGTTCAAATTGTTCAAAGAAAATGAGGAAAAATCAGGTGAAACCAAATGACAAAATCAGATGTTGAATATTCAGAAGAACAGCTCGCAGATATCCAGGCACGGATAGTAGCGGACCGCGAAAGAGAGCACCGGGCCATAGCAGGGGATCAGGCATATAGGTTAGCGATCTTCCATGTCGCAAATGAAGTACAAAGAGGTCTCTATGACCCGGAACTTCTCAAGGTGCTCGGTGAACTGTGGGAACAGTTCAGGAAAGGCAATCCCATTCTGGGAAAACAAAAAGAAGCACCGAAGCCCGCTGAGGGATAAGGAAATGATCATCACCAGAAAAGCAGCAGTAGGATTCCTGTTACTTGCAGGAATTGTTTTTCTGACAGCACAATTCACAGTTGATCAGTTCTCACCGTATCAACTAAAAAAAAGTGATAGGGAGATCAGGATTGAATTTCCCCAACAATCACAAGTCACGTACTCAGAAAAACAAGTATATAACCCTCCAATTGTTGCGCTCGGTGAAAACGCGCCGTTGATAATAACCATCGTCATTGAACTCTTTGCATTATGCTGCTATCTCGTACTGAAGAAGCTTGAACCGGCCATCAATAAAGCCGCTGAAAACTTTGTCAATGAATTCAGTGATGACCAATGATCAAACGGATTCTCGTAAACCAGTATGCATGGCTGACAATAGCGTGGATCTTTTTTTGCCTGTTCATGATCCCTTCAGTATCGGCAGACAATATCACATCCATACAACAGAGTTTCCCGGCATACAATGAAACATTGCATATTGCAAATGGCCAGTGCGTGCCATTGAACAGCACCGTTGATATCTCATCACTTGGATGGGGTGTTCCTTATCTATCCTATTATGGAAGATACGAATCTTCATTTGATCCGGGCAATACCATACCGAGATACCGGATCAACCTCTCTTCATCAGCAAAGATCCTGCAGAATTACAAGATCGATCCTGAAATTTTTGGTGATAAATTAGGATTCTGGTATCAGGATTACAACAAGGACCAAAAATCAGGTGCAGGAAATCATCGCATGTTTTATGTCGATGATACCTGTAAAATGCCCGTCATGGAAAATGGCACAGAATTGGTAAATTTTACCGTCATAAATACAACCATCCCAAAACCCCTCCAGTTCTTGCCAGAAAAATCCGCTGGTGCCTTGCTGCTTGCACGAGGTGATGATATTGCATTCAGAGCACCAGATTCTGTTGAATCAAATATCTGGGTATTCGGAAGGACAGATCAAATCTATGACTATAAAACAAAACAGGACGTTGTTTATTTCGATGCCGATCAATTCATAAATTTTGAAACGGGTAACTACGATGCCGTAATCATCAATAAGGGTAATAACAGTATCCTTGAAGAAACCTATGATCCAGAATATATTCCAGAAAAATATTCAAACGTAACATGGCCTGCGATCATATCTCCATTCAGGAATGTAAATCCAATAAATATCCATGGAATGCAGCCAAAATTGGTTGAAGAAAAACTCATCAATCGTTTACAAGAATCCCTTGACGATCAATATATAATCTGGTCGATATCCTTCCAGGAACCTGAGATCCAGATAAAACGTATCGATGTGTTGAGGAACCCAGATAATCGTTCATGGTATAACATCCGCGGATATACCAATATAAAAAACGGATCAGTTCTGACCATCACCATTGATGCAGACAACCTCAATGACACAATAAAAGGCATTCGCCAATGGAAAACAACGGCTGTAGGTCTTGACCCATATGCATGGAGACAGTTTAATACAATAATCCCGGTTGATTATGAACAGATCTTCCCGGGATACCATTATATCACAATCACATCAGAGACAGGCGCAACACAGACCGTCCCGATCTATATCATGAAAGAGCTGGACCCGCATTACATTCCACCGGAATATACTGAATATTTAGGAACATCCCCGTTTGTCACACCAAGGATCATTGAAAAGGAAGTTCCAGTACCGGGTCCGACAAGAATTGTGATGGTCCATGATACCCCAACTGGTGAACAGCTGAAACAGGCAAGGCTTGAAGCAGATTGGGAAATTATCGAAATCATTGTCAAAGTTATTGCAGGAATTCTGGCTCTTATCCTGATAGGAGCGTGGCTGTATTCTGCATACCGGAGGGCAAAGGCATGATACAAGCATGGCAAAGAGTCATAGGAATCTTCGGTGCGTGGATCCTTATGGCTCTTGCAGTTTGGACTCTATTGCCAACAGACTGGCCTCAATGGATCAAATGGATCCCAATAATGTTCATAGGCCTTGCTTTGATTATTGCCGGTGTTGGAATCCTAATGCTCCGCATCGGTTTCTTCAAATCAAATGAGGCATTCGTAAAAGGAAAAGTTCTTACCGCATGTCTGTATTGTCATGAAATCCGTTCAGAAAAAAATATTGTAAATTCAAATTTTCTCATCTGCAAATGTTCAGCAAAAGATATGCGTACCATCTACACTCCAGGCAAGATCCCCAGGTGGTGTCCCTATGTTATCAGGTAATATTCTCCCATGGATTACAACCATATCATTCCTCATCTATACTCCAGTCCTCTCATATCTCGATTGGAAATATCGTGATATCAAATCACATAAAATCTGGCTGCCATTGATTGCAATCAACATTCCGGTATTAATCGCAGGATATTTTAGTGAGTTTTACCCAATGGAACTGGCTGGAATTTCTATCATAAGTATGATCTTATGGTTCGCGCTCATGCGTCTCAATATCCTGCCATCTGCAGACTACGTTTTCCTTTCTCTGATATCGCTGTTCATGATTCTCAATCCAATTACTGGATTGCCATTCATGCTTATGTTCTCATTTTTCCTGGTTGGATTTACCGCGGCAACATTTTGGTGGATCTTCCTGGATAACTTCTTCAGGAGACATAAATTCAGTCTTGAAATTGAAAACGGTCTGCCATACCTTATTCCTATCTCATGTGCGCTGATTGCTGCATTGGTAATAGGGGTGCCATTTTGCCAGTGAAAGTCGTAGTGAAGGGACAGAAACCCATTGAGGAAAAAAAGATTCGGGTACCACAGATCCAGCCACCGACCAAAAATTATCGGCAAAATGTTATCATTCGGATGTTCAGGATTATGATCATGGATATAAGAATGCGACTGAATCCCAAACTTAAAAAAGATTATGGGGATTATTGCCGGTTCAGCGAACTCGCAAGGGGGAACCGATGAACGGCCCGTTGGCAATGATCTTTGTCGTATTTGTGACCGCGCTTGGGTTCGGTGCCTGCTGGGGGATCACAGCGCAGGGATCCTCAACATCTCCGCTGCAGGACTCTTTTGGAAATGGACCTAGTGAAACAATTGTCCAGCAGGATTCCATTTCGGCTGGTCTTGCAGTCGCCACCATGCCAATAATGACAATGGCATTCATCATTGCAATCTGTGTTGTTCTCGTTATCACCTTTGTCTGGCTATGGAAAAGTGGACACAACAAGCAGGCGAAGTATAGTTAAAATGCGTGGAGCCGGATTCGAACCGGCGAACCCCTGCGGGACTAGCCCCTGAAGCTAGCGCCTTTGACCTGGCTCGGCGATCCACGCTCTTGTTTTAATAATATTACACGTTGGTTCCTGATGCCATGTTCCGTCATGAGACCCTGAACCTGGCGCCGTTGACCTGGCTTGGCTACCCTCGCGCCTGTATAGATTACGGTTGAAATTAAATAAAGATAGGGGGTCGTTAGACCTTTTTAGAAACATCGTTATCATTCGATGCTTTTTTCATTTCCTGGTCCCGGAGTTCTTTTCTTCGGATCTTTCCGGAGATAGTCTTTGGTAAAGAATCCACAAACTCAATTACCCGGGGATATTTGTACGGAGCGGTAACCTTCTTTACATGATTCTGGATTTCCCTGACCAAAGTTTCAGAGGGCTGGAATCCAGGTTTAAGAATGACGAATGCCTTGACAATCAGGCCGCGAACATCATCCGGAGATCCAACAACCGCAGCTTCCTGTACTGAGGGGTGCTCGATGAGCGCACTCTCGACTTCAAACGGTCCAATCCGGTAACCGGATGATTTTATCACATCATCGTCCCGGCCGATAAACCAAAGATACCCGTCTTCATCTTTGTAGGCTTTATCACCGGTATAGTAATAGCCGTTGACAAATGATTTTTTGTTCTCGTCAGGATTGTTGAGATATTGCCGGAATAATCCAACCGGGTGCGGATCTGTTTTAATTGCGATCCTGCCTTCTTCATGAAGGGGGACTGGTTTCCCGTTGTCATCATGGAGTTCGACATGCCACCCGGGGGAGGGTTTTCCCATGGAACCGAATTTGGGCGTCATACCTGGGAAAGTACCAATACAGAGCACAGTTTCTGTCTGTCCGTACCCTTCGTAAATGGTCATCCCGGTTGCATCCCTCCATGCCTTGATCACTTCCGGATTGAGCGGTTCGCCAGCGCTTGTGCAGTGACGAAGTTCAGAGAAATCGAATTTATCGAGATCTGCTAAGATCAGCATGCGGTAAATCGTTGGTGGGCAGCAGAATGTGGTAATCCCGTATTTTTCTATGAGTGGGAGAATCTCAGTCGCATTGAACCTGCTCCGGATATCGTACACAAAGATTGCCGAACCTTCTATCCACTGGCCATAAAATTTCCCCCATGCACTCTTTGCCCATCCCGTATCAGAGAGCGTGAAGTGGAGATCGTTAATGCGCAGATCATGCCAGAACCGTGCAGTAACAATATGTCCAAGCGGGTAGCTCTGGTCGTGTACCACCATTTTGGGCTCCCCGGTTGTACCGGAAGTAAAGAAGATCACGAGAGGATCGGTGCTCTTGGTCTTTTTCATACTGGGAAGATTGACAATCTTTGCCGACACCGGTGCCGGGTAGTCAAGTTCAGTTAAGTAACTGATCCATCCCGGCCGTTTACCATCGATAAGCACTTTGCATGTGAGTGAAGGGCATTCCTTTGCGATCTCTTCGATCTTGTCTGCCTGCTCTTCCATGGTAATAACCATCTTGATATCGGCGATATTGATCCGGTATTTCAGGTCCTTTGGTGTGAGCATCGTAGGGGCAGGAACATATACTGCTCCCCGCTTGATCAGGCCTAAAGTAAAAGTCCACCACTCAGGAACACGGGGCAGCATGATCAATACGCGGTCACCTTTACTCACACCATACTTGATCATGATGTTCACAATCTGGTTTGAAAGTCGCATCAGGTCCCAGAACGTGAATGTCTTCTCCTTCCCGTCCTGGTTCACCCAGAGCATGGCAAGTTTATTCCGGTCCTTGTTTGCCCATGCATCGATTACATCAAAACCGAAGTTGAAATATTCTGGCACTTCAATGGCAAATTTCTGGAACATTTCATCATAGTCTGGCATATTATGATCTTCGGGTCCAAAAACCGGACCTGATGACGGCAGGGTAGTTGCTCCAATCCTGCCCACGCCCGTACTTTTAGTGAGATGTGTGGTGCACGCCTCATTTACGAAGTCTGAACGGGAAATATTTCGCTTCTCACACGATTTATCAATGCTTTTTGCAAGTGAATCGTCCATAGTGACAGAATACCGCACCATACAGAATCGTTTAGTGGTGCAGTAGAAGAGGATTTCGGTTTATTTTTGCACCACATCACCGTGTGGAACACTAAGAAGGAGATACTACGCCCCAAATAAGCATTTAAAAACCAAAAAAAATGAAAAGATAACGTGTTATCTAATTTTTCAACAAGATCTCAATTGTTGAAAAAATAATTAGAATCTATTCTTTAGAAATATTTCCCAATATGGAACGATATGTTCCCTGAGGCGCATGAATTACAAATACAGCGCCTTTACCAAAGAATCCGTTTTCCGTGATAGTTAGATTAGTGATCGCAAGTATTTCCCGGGTTAAAAAGAGTCCAAAGCCGGTATGTTTGAAATATTCTCTCCGGAAAATCCGTTCTTTGGCATCGTTGGGAATTCCTGCACCATTATCTTTTATGATTATATCGATGCCATCACTGACAGACTCTGAATAAATATCGATTTCAGTTACCCGTTCTCCATGACGAAGAGAGTTCTCAATCAGATTGTAAAAAACTTTTTCAAGTAATGGATCCGCATAGACTTCAACGGGAGCTAAATTCACAATAATCCTGATATGATGAATATCTAGAGTCGCAAGTGCGAGGGAGACAGTCTCAGCAATATTTTGCCACTGGGGGGAATGGACACCAATATTCTGGTAGTCTCGTGTGAAAAGGATCTGGTTTCGAATGGCATTCGCTGCCTGTTCTTCCTTATCTACATAGGTCATTAACTGTGCATCTTGTATGTCATCTTTCGAGAGTTCAAGATACCCGATGAGTGCTGTGAGCTGGTTGAGAATATCGTGACGAGTAACATTGTTAAGCAGGTTAAGTTTCCGGTTTGCAAGAATAAGCGCATCCTGTGCCTGCTTTTGGTCGGTTATATCAACAACCGTACAATAAATTGCCGGTTCAGCACAGTCAGCGGCCGATACCAGAGCCCAGCGTTTACTGCCATCAGCACAAGTGAATCTTATCTCAATATCTCCAATCCTTTGTTTATCCCGTACTTTTGAGAGAAATAACTCCCTCTCTGGAGTATCAGTAATGATCTCTGGGAGCGTCTTTAACAATAGCTCATCACATTCAAAACCGATGAACTGTGAAAATTTCGGGTTGGGATCCTGGAGATTAAGGGTTTCCCGGTCATAACTGAATGCCCCCGCCTGGGAGTTGAAAAATGAACCACAGCTCCGATCACCTTCTTTCCGGTACTCCCTTGAATATGTTGACATGAGTACCCCTATAGAAACAAAAATAAAAAACCATACTGTTGCTCTGGCAAAAATGCCGGTGTCCGGAAGACCGAGTGAGTATACAAGACCGATATAGAGCCAACCGACAAATACGGTAACGAATATGCTGATTTTAGGCCGGCTGAAAGCAATGAGCACTACGGGAATTAGGTAGAAGTAAGGAAAGACATCATAAATTCCACGAGAGATAGAGATATAGGTAATTGCTATAGATGCTAAAACACTAAGTATTATAAATATATCATAGACGAATTTTTTTTCCTTGCTGATAGGACGCATGTTCCCTATGCCTCTGATATTATTTTGGTAACTTCCGTGATATATCCGACATTACGCGCTGATATAGTGAGTTGCAGTTGTTTAATATAAAGTCATAGTGGTTGAATGAAAAAAGCAAAAAGGGTTTTTTGTTTAATAATTGACAATAAAAAATCAGGAAATGTATGACATAAGACGATCCAATGCTTCAAGTTCGCGTTTTCCACCGCACTTTCTTACAATCCCCGCATGATAATCGATTATTTTCCTAAGTTCCGGATCATGATTAAACTTATACCTTGTAGCATGCACCGTTGAATCAATAATACTGTTAAAACCGCGATTTACCGGGTGCAGAGACACATTTTCTATGATCTCCTTTTCAAGCGTTAAGGTTACCATCAGTGCTTTAGTTGTCTTTTTGTCAATAGTTGCTGTGAATGCAGCCCAAGCATCCGTGTTTTTAAGCCGGTGCATTTTCCTGCCATTGACCGTTTCTTCAATAAATGCATCATGGGAGATATCTTCAAAGGCTGTAGTTACGTAGAGGATAGGATCGTATACGTAATTTGCCACTAGCCATCCGTGTTTTTCGATATTGTTTGCAGTGTGGCTACCGGAAAAAAGAATCATTCTTGCTACACTATCTCGAAAAATTATACCTATGGGTGCAGCGTTGAACTCTGTTGTTACGATAACTTCGTTGATACCCAGTTTTAAGAGTCCCATTCCCACCCTTCTCCCAGAGCGATAAAGATCGCTGCTATGGTGATATCAGCAATTGAGCCGGGGTTAATGTTTTTATCGATACAGTCCTGGTCAAAATTTTCTAAAGTTTCATTCCCATCAAGTACTTCACGGGCTTTGCGCATGGTTTCCTGTGCAACGATAACGCCGTGCTTTTTTATTATGAATGTATCAGGTTCCTGGGCAAGAAGCGTAATGAACATCTGGACAATAGCCTGCCGTCCCTTACCAAATTGTTTGAGCAGATCTGCACCTCTTCGTGTTAACGGAAATCCGGTTACCCACTCACGTGCAACCATATCGTTTGTAGCGGAATGCTTCATGACATCAAGAAGGGACATCTCACGATCTCGTAAAACAGCAAGTGATTTCGGATCATTTACGTCTAGTTCATCATCGGAACAGGTATGGACTTTTGTCAGGCCGAATGCCCGGTAAAAAGCAACTGCATCGGACGTGTCTGTTCGTCCAATTGCTTTCATCGCCCCTTCTATGGAACGACCGTATACGAGGGGAATTAAAAGGATGAATGCACCAAAGTGAGTATTCCCACCCTCATGACAATTGGTCTGCTGGACCGCATGCCGGATAATCTCACCGATCCGCCCCTCGCTTTTCTCTGCTTCTTCAAGTGCCGGGTGTGCAAAAATAGTGGATGCGAGAAAATGCTCGAGACGGGTTTCAGGATAATCATGGCAGCGATCGACATTACCAGGTTTTGGAAATGCGCACACTTCCAGCATCATTGCCAGCTGGGCCCGTTCAGCTGCTTTCATCGGAAGGCATGTCATGAAAAACACCACTCATCAACGTCTCAGAGAGATCCCGTTTGAGACGCATATACTCTTTCTTTGATAAGCCCACCTGTTTTAATGTCATATCCCGAAACATACAGGGTGAGGATGTTTTGCAGCACCAGGCAAGACTGCCAAAACAGGTCTGCTTTCCATTTTCCAAGGGCACACCCTTGACTGCTTCCTGTTTTATGCGAATGTAATTTTCCTTTGTTATACCCATCCGTGATAATGTCGGGATGAGAGGACACTCTTTTACCGGCATGCAGCAGAAAGCCAGTGAGCGGATATCTCCGCCACGACAGAGTTGTTTGGGTGCATTGTACCATCCCTCTTCATCAGCGTAACGTGTAATAGCAGCATCCAGACCGGATAGTGTACGAATATCCGACTGCCGTGCAACTGACACAAGATCTGCCCCATGTGAGAGCATGTCCTTCATCTTATCAAAACCAGTAATGGAATTATTTGCAATCAGCATCAGGGGACAACTATTTCTGATCTGCCGGAGTTTTGCAGAACCAAAATCCATGAGATCGATGTGCAGGATATCTGCACCCGCGGCCCAGAGTTTTATCGCGAGTTGGCGATCATCCGCGGCAACACCGGCCCGGATCTTAACAGAAACCGTGACACCTTTTACTTTAAGCGCCCGGACAGCGGTTTCAAGTTCATCAGGTTTTCTTAAGTAATATTCTCCACATCCCGCTGCAACCATAGCAGGCTGACGGCAATGAGCATCTATTTCATATACAACCCTGTCACCAATTGCATCTGCTACAGAACTAAAAGATTCCGGAGAACTTCCCCGAAGATTAATTCCCAGGATAACATTGCTTTTTTCCATCTTGGCAATCTGCTTTGTCAACTCTTCGACCGGATTTTCATATAAGAATTCCCGGCGATCTCCCTGATAAGCTATGCTCTTTGTAGCATCCATTGTCTTTTGGTCGATAGAATATCCGCCAATGAATGCAAAGCCTATATGCCCGGCTCGTTCGATTACATAGGATGCATCGACAATACCGGCCATGGATGCAATTCCCACAGGTGTCCTGACGACCCGATCATTGATGAGCACCCCGAAACGCTCAAATGCATTCATCATGAGTTCATATCCGTTGAAGCTTATCGAACTAATTACTTTGCATGGGATTGTGCAAACTCAATTAAAATATTCATACTTCCTTTGGATAAGGTGCTCGGTAAAAGAAAACGCGCTCTCGCTCGGTCTAACATGTGTCTTATGACATGAATAAAAAAATTAATGTGGTTTTAAAAACATCACAATCATGGGAACATTCAGATTCCATGGAGGATCTCCTACAAAAAAATCTTTCATTGGCCAATGGGGGACCCCCCCAAAAAAAACATTTGGTAAGAATTTTTAATGATTGCAGTAATACTATTTGCTATATGGGTAAGAAGGGAATGTTACTCGTAGGGCATGGAAGTACGATGCCTTACAATCAGGATCTTGTTGAGAAAACTGCCGCTATGATCAAGGCAGGTAACACGGATTTTATTGTGAAATGCGGTTTTATGAATATGAATAAACCCACCATCAAGGAATCACTCAATGAGTTCAGGCATGAACCCATTGAAGCACTTGTTGTTGTCCCCCTGTTCCTTGCAAGGGGGGTCCATATTGAAAAAGATATTCCCGGGGAAATTGGATTACCTGAAGGCACAAAAAAAGGAAGCTTTGCATTGAATGGGAAATCGATTCCGCTTTTATACGCAGATCCGATTGGAAGCGACCCCCTCCTTGCCGATCTTATGGTTAAGAATGCGACAAAAGCTCTCTCAATCATCTAACTTTTTTTTATGCATATCCTGATACTGGATACTATTCACGGCGGTAAAGAGATCGGTGATACGTATGCAGATGCAGGAAATGTTGTTGATGTTGTAGATATTTACAAAGGTACTACACCTGAAACGGCGGAAATCGCAAAAATAAAAAAATATGATTTAATTGTTGCTCCGGTTCACATGGATCCGGATCACCCCCTCATTTCAAACCGCACAATACCTGTCATCACCCATCATGAAGCGGTGCGGCAGTTACTCGAAAAAAAAATTCCCAATCCCATGATTGAAATAACCGGAGCACGGGGAAAAACCACTACTGCACATGCCCTTGCTCATATCCTGCAGGGAAACGGGATACTGCATACATCGACAGGGACCATTGTATATCCGACAAAGACTATTCTCTGGAAGCGGAGTATCACTCCGGCATCGGTTCTTGCAGCAGCAAAATATGCACGTGACATGCCAGGATGGCTGGTTGCAGAAATTTCACTCGGGGTTACCGGAGCCGGGGATCTTACTATCATCACCTCAGCAGAGGATTATCCATTTGCTGCAGGAAAAAAATTCGCGTTAAAAGAAAAGATTGCTTCTGCACAACACGCAAAACGCATCCTTGTTGCAGAAGGGATTTTTTGCGACAATGAAAATGTCATGCATATTGAGGATTTGGTTCAATGCAAGGGTGCGAATTGCACAGTAGAACTGGAAGGAAGACGATATACACTATCAAATCCTCTTTTCAATCTGCCCCCTTATCGTACCCCACTCATGCTTGCCGCTGCAGCTGCAGTAATACTAAACGTAAATCCTTCAACCCTGGACCATTTTGAGGCCCTTCCCGGCCGGATGTCGGTCAGTCACGAAAAAAACCTCATCATTGTTGATAATGCTAACAGCGGGGCAAATATTGCGACAACGGTTTGTGCCGCTCAATACGCACGTTATTCATCCAAAACGCGTGACCTGACACTTGTAATTGGCCAGGTCAGTGGGGATGGTGCAGTCTGCGAAGGCTTCTCCTTTGACCAGATTATCACTGCAATTGAAAAGGTACGTCCCTCAAAAGTAATTTGGGTGGGAAAGATTCCAGACCCGGGTTCAGAATATTACCAATCAGTTCAGGATAGTATAGATGCTCACTGCACGACATTTGATGAAGGTAAAATAATCGCTTTACAAAAAACCAACAAAGGATCCATTGTTCTATCGGTGAAAACCTGGAGATAACTGATAATAATGAAGTACATGCACCCCCGCCCCAGTTCGATCGTTGCCGCTTTGTATACCGCTCGTGATCTTGAAGCTGATGTTGCGATTTTACATGGTCCTTCAGGATGTTCTTTTAAACATGCCCGCCTGCTTGAGGAAGACGGAATGCGCGTGCTTACCACGTCTCTGGCTGATAACGAATTTATTTTCGGGGGTCAGGCATCGCTTGAGAATGTGTTGAGGTATGCTGAGGATAACTTCACACCAAAGAGAATAGTCGTTGTAGGTACCTGCGTTTCTATGATCATCGGAGAAGATCTCCAGTCTGCTATCGATGGTGCTGGGGTGACCACCCCGACAATTGCCGTCGATATTCATGCGGGATTTCTCGAAAATATTGCGGGTGTGCTTGCAACTCTTGAAGCCGCCCAACTGGCAGGCTGGATAAGTGAAGAGGAACTTACCCGTCAGCAGTTCCTGATGCAAAAAGCAAATGAAGTTGAAAGGGTTCGGGGCGCCGCTTGTAAGGCCTATATTGAACCTTCCCGTGGGGACCTGAAACATGTAGCAGCCCAGCGACTGCGAGAATGTGCACAGAGCGGAGCTAAAGGTGTCGCTATCCTTAACGCAAAGAAAGAGACTGCCTACATGTTTGCCGATGAACTTATCGCACTTCATGATGCGTGCCCGGATGCAGATATTACCTATATTGCCAATCTTGACCAGCGAGGACTCCCCAAAGTTCGAGCGGATGCGGCAAGAATTCTTGACGAGATGACGATGCGGGGCGTGACTGTTGAACTTATTGGTGCTCTTGATGAGTATGGCGCAAATGGCGATATTCTTGGAAAGCGGATACGCGAGATCGCCCCTTCATTTGCCCTGATTGCGGGTGTGCCTCATGCAATTTCCATGGAATACACAACAGGTATTGAATGTTTCTCCATCACAAACGGTCCACGCCAGGTAGAACCACTCCGGGATCTCGGTCACCAGCATGTGATGGTTGAAATTGACCTCCATCCCAAAACACTCGGTGTCCGTGATATCGTGGAAAGTGAATTCGGTGCGGTTCTTCGGAGCATGTAATGAAACAAATTCTTATCACGGGAGACCGATCAGGAAGTGGAAAAACCAGTATTACCCTTGCCCTCACAGCCCTACTTGCAAAGAAATTCCGGGTCCAGACATTCAAGGTGGGAATGGATTATATCGATCCTTCCTATCTCGCAGCAGTATCAGGACGCCCCTGTCGGAACCTCGATAGTTTTGCTCTATCAAAGGACCAGATTGGAGAAATTTTTTCTTATGGTTGCCGGGATGCTGACATTGCTATTGTGGAAGGTGTCCGCGGACTCTACGAAGGGGCAGAAGCACTAACCGATGTGGGAAGTACGGCTGCAATTGCAAAAGAATTTGATCTACCGGTAATTCTGGTGGTATCTGCACAAAGTATTACCCGCAGCGCAGCGGCTCTCGTTAAAGGTTTTCAGGAATTTGATCCGAAAATCCGGATTGTCGGGGTAATTCTCAACAATGTAAAAGGGGGTTCCCATAAAACAAAAGCGGTGACTGCGATTGAACACTATTGTAAAGTCCCGGTTATCGGTGCAATTCCCCGCATGGAAGAGATGCAGCTGACCATGCGCCACCTTGGACTGGTGCCATTTCGGGAAGGATCCGGGAAAGGTGATTTTGATACACGAATTCGCACAATCACTGACATGATCGGAAAGTATGTGGATCTCGACCGGCTCCTCTCACTGATGAAAGACAGTAGTCTTCCGATGCATGCTTCACCATCTTTTGAAAAAACAATTGAACCGGATGTAAAGATTGGTGTGGCGTTCGATGAAGCATTCAACTTTTACTATGCCGATCTTTTTGATGTTCTCCTGTCATTGGGTGCTGAACCGGTTATGTTCAGTCCTGTCCATGACAATCTTCCTTATGCTGACGGTTATATTATTGGCGGGGGATACCCGGAACTTTATGCCCCGGAACTCGAATCCAACCAGAAGATGAGGGACGCTATTCGTACTGCATCAATGAATGGCACACCAATTTATGCAGAATGCGGGGGTCTCATGTATCTCACGGATCGAATTGTCTTAAATGCGGGTTGGCAGGGTGCTACAACGGAGCAGCATTATGCGATGTGCGGGGTTTTTTCCGGAGAGACCCATATGCCTGCCCGGCGGGTTGTCAGTTATGTGACAGGAACGAGCGATACGACTTCTCCAATGGGCCTGGCACAATTCAGTGGACATGAGTTCCACCATTCTGATGTCGTATTGTCACCCGACACGCGATACGCTTACTGCCTAAGCCGGGGTGTTGGTATCCGTGACAATTTCGATGGAGCAGTTATCGATAATACGCTTGGCAGTTATACACACCTTCATCCGGTAGGATGTCGGGGTATGTTCGAACACTTTGTCCAACTATGCCGGGAGAAAAACAGACACTGAATAATTTGAAAATATCAGGAAAAATCAAACAATAAAAAATAAAAAACGTTTTTTTTTGCAAAAGAATTATTTATGCAGGTCTTTCCTGCAAAGAAAAGTCTTCGTTCAACTATCCGATATTTTAGGTTTCGAAATCTACAATTTTATCTACAAATGAAGACATCTGCGAAAGAATCACCGGGTCAAGTCCTTTTTCCACGCATAAAAAAATACCAGAAACATCGGATAGTTTGAGTTTATTCACCACAAAATGGAAGAATTTGGATGCTGTTGCAGACGGAATGTGGATTAGCAGCATGCTTACAGAATCGAACATGATACATTTTTTTGTATCCGGCATCTGTTTAAGAATTTCGGATATTGCAATTCCGAGATCGGTAAGATTTGAAGGATTATTTATGTATTTCACCCGAGGATTGTTTTCACACACTCCCCCAGAATATTGAGTGACGGTATCTATTACGTAAAATTTTGATGAATCAATTCCTGCTTTTGTGTAGATTTTTGTCAGCACTTTAAACGGCTGGTTCACCGTAATAATGAGAGGAGTACACCCATGTTCCAGTATTTTTTTTATAACAGCAATATTCATCGCATGGATCTCTTCTGGCGGAGCTAACATAAGGTACAACAAATTATCATCGTTACTCGCTGTCGAAATTAAGTCCATCACAAGACTCACTTCCCAAGAAGAAATTCCCTGAATTTCTTTGGAATCTCTACTCCCCGCTCCTCAGCAACCATCCGGACCAGTTCATCGAGATTTTTTATCATCTGGTTGATATTATTTGCCTGTATCTGGAGTTCCATACGGATTTCTTCGGATTCAAATTCCCCGGTTTTTACCTGATCTGCTATGAGTTGCATATTCATTTTCGTAAGTTCAAGAGGTCGGCGGATACGGAGTACAGATTCATTCATAAAACCAATAAGAGCAACTTTCCGGTCATCAGCAGTTTTTCGGTCAGAGATATCAACGAAACTTTCTATAAGGTATTCCTTTCCGTTGATTTTTGCTTTGGCAACGGTCTTAAGAATTGCCAGCTTCTCTCCTTTTTTATTAATGAATACACGTTCTGTGTTTACTATTGCACTATTCTGGTCGGTGATCGGACATGCTCCCTTTTTTGCCGGGCAGATAAATTCATGACACACATGGTTTATCAGATGATCCTTTGTTGAACCGAGAATTTGTTCGGCAAGTGGGTTTGCATCAACAATCGTGTGAGTATCCGGATCGACAATAATGATACCCGTCTGGATCCTGTCAAAGACTTCCTTAAACAGACTGTTCTGAATCTCTGAAGAAATTCCTGTTATCTGGCAGATTGTTTTGTTTTTTTGGTCCATTCTGCACCATCTCTTTTATAATATTGTACTATGAAATGCAAATTTTTCTCTCTGAATAACGTTATTGTTTGTTTGATATTGTTAACGATTTGCATCATCTGAAATTTTTTTATGTGATCTTTTAAGAAATAATTCCGCACAAAAGAAAAAACTACAAAAACCTCCGCGATCCATCAGAAACTATGATCATCTATTATGATGGAAAATTTGTGCCTGATGATCAGGCAAAAGTCTCAGTTTTTGATCACGGGTTCCTGTACGGGGATGGTGTGTTTGAAGGGATCCGTGCCTACAACGGGAAAATATTCCGGTTAAAAGAGCATCTTGACCGTCTTTATGATTCGGCAAAAACCATCGATATTCATCCCCCGATATCAAAAGAGGAGATGACTGAAGCGATCTGTGAGACGCTGCGTAAGAATAACTTAAAAGATGCATATATACGCCCGATCATTACCCGGGGCGTTGGTGATCTCGGTCTTGACCCGCGAAAATGTCCAAAGCCATCAGTGATCATTATTGCGGTCACCTGGGGTGCGATGTACGGAGATCTATACGAAAAAGGTTTAAAGGGCGTTACCGTTTCCGTTCGGCGCAATCCTGCAGAATCCATGCCTCCCAATGTCAAGAGCCTCAATTACCTAAATAACATCCTGGCAAAGATCGAAGCGAATTATAAAGGAGGAGATGAAGCGATCTTCTTTGATACAAACGGGTATATTTCCGAAGGTTCCGGCGATAACCTCTATATCGTAAAGAATGGGGAGATCATCACACCGCCTACGCTCAACAATCTCCGGGGAATTACCCGTATGGTGCTTATTGAGATCGCCAAATCGCTGGGAATTACAGTAAAAGAACAGAATATCGGGTATTTTGATCTCTATACGGCAGATGAGATGATCTGCACAGGGACGGCAGCGGAAGTTGCGCCAATCACATGGGTTGACGGACGAACAATCGGTAGCGGCAAACCCGGACCGATTACACGGCAGCTTATGGCCTCATTCAAATTAGTTACTGAGACAGAAGGTTATCCTATCAATAAAAAATAATCATTTTTGGTAAAAAATTCAAAAACAAACATATTTAGGAAGAGTGTAGTAAAGATCATCGTTTCACCTCCATAATCTATTTATAAATCGCAGGGTAATTATAGAGAGCAACTTGCTGCTATAGTGTAGTCCGGCCAATCATGCGGGCCTTTCACGCCCGCGACTGGGGTTCGAATCCCCATAGCAGCATTCTGTTTTACGGGTAAAATACATATTTTGAATTTCATAATTAACGGATCACCGTGCAAGAGTGCAATTTTAAAAAAACTCTCATCCTGTATGTGCGTTCTTTTAAGTTGTTAAAAAAGAATAGGAAAAATTTCTAAACGGTTGTCGTTGCATTCACCGTTGAATTCAATGCTGCAGTTCCCGTGGGTGAAATTGTAGGACTAACCGTTTGAGTAGGTAAGGGAGTTGGCGTAGGTTGTGGTTTAAGATCAACCTGAAGTTCGACAATGCCTTTGGGTGAGACGGTTGTTGCCTCCTTCACCAGTTCACCATTTTTGTATACATCAACGGCAAGCGTATTGGATGAACCATCCATTTTCTGAATTGAAGTTACAACTGGGCCGTTAACGGTCGATACCATATAGAAATGGTCACCAGTATCCGCAACGGAAGACTGGCCGTTGGGAGTGCCATACGTGCCACTATATTTACCGGAATACTTGATTCGAACCCAGACACCATTGGGAGGAATGGTAACTTCCAGTGGCGCAGCGGTAGTTGGGATTGCCTCAATTGTGACAGCGGGTATTGGGGTTGGAATCGGCGTTGATATTGAGGTAGTGACTATGGGAGTGGGAGTAATTGCCGGTGTAATTGCAGGGCTTTGCGGAATTATCCCCAATGAGTTTGAGAAAATAACAATACCACCAATAACTACCAGAATAACAATGGCAAGTGCAGCGATAGCGACAACTTTTAATTTTTTTCGTGGAACGGGAGGAGTCATCGGGGGTATCGGAGGTGGTGATACCGGAGATGGGGCGTCAGTTGGCACAGGTTCTGTTGAAGATGGCTGTGCGGGTGTTTCTCCATGATGAGATACACCAGCAGGAGATTCAACTGCCGGTGTTTCTACAAAGGGGGGCGGAGCAGGATAATGACGTGGAACCAGAGGTGCCGGTTCACTGCTGCGGGGTTTTGAATCTTCAATCAACGGTTCAATTGAATGAATAACATCTTCGATCGGTCGCTCTTTGCGTTCTGAAGCCTGACCAAAGACCGGGGGGGTAGGTATCTGCACTTGGGGAACAGATGATGGTGGGACAACGGGGATTGTCGGAATAGTTACCGGTGGAATTACCGGTTGTTCCGCAGGAGTTGCAACGGGTGTCCCGCATCGATTGCAAAATACTGATTCCGGGGGGACCCGGTTGCCACACCGCGAACAGAAAGAACCGATTGGTAGCGATGTTGTTTCAACGGGTCGTGGTATTGCGGGTGTAGAATCAATTATATCTCTTATAGGCCGGGTAATCTCAATCTTCTTCTTCTGAGTAGATGCTCCGGAACTACCGGGGAATGAGGGGGGCGCAATTTCCGGGCTTTCTGACGAGTGTTGATCAAATGCTATTGAATCCGGGGATACCGGGATAGTATCTGAAGAAGAGATCCTTGCTTTGAGTTCCTTTAACCAATCATCACGTTCCCGCCGCCGCTCTCCACTCGCTGATCGGGGGAATGTTAGGATCATCTGGCGCGCGGTACCTCCATGAGATATGATAGAGAATGTGAGAATCGGATCACGGATTGCATTCTCACCCCCATCAACAGTCCTGATAGTTTCAAGGAAGATTTCCTGAGGGGGAATAAGACCTTTTTTGCCGTCGACAAGAATCAGGCGCTTATTCGTGAGAACTGCCTCAAACACAACCGATTTTACTTTGATATTATGAGCCCGGAGGATAACCGGCTCATCACTGCCCAGTTCTGGAAAACCCATACAATCCCTTCTTACTATTATCTACGTTATCTTGATAAAATAAGGATTTGCAAAAAAATTTCGTTTATAAAAAAATCAGAGATATTCCCGATCGTTCATATAGGGACGGAGTACAAGAGGCACGATTACCCGGCCATCCGGTTCCTGGTTATTTTCAAGAATTGCACGCATAACGCGCGACGTTGCAATAGCAGTTGAGTTGAGCGTGTGAAGGTGCTGTTTAAGTTCAAATTCACTCTTATCCCGCACTTTGATATTGAGTCGCACTGCCTGGTAAGAGGTACAATTAGAGCAAGAGACCACTTCTTTATAGGCATTTTCCCGGGGCATCCATACCTCAATGTCATATTTTTTTGCAGCAACTGTACCGATATCCCCGGTACAGATATTGACAACATGGTAAGGAAGATCGAGTTTCATGAAAATTTCTTCTGCATTTGCTAAGAGTTCTTCATGAATTTTCCAGGAATCTTCCGGCTTGCAAAAGACAAACTGTTCAACTTTTGTGAACTGGTGGACGCGGAACAGGCCTTTTGTGTCAAGACCGTGCGCGCCGATCTCGCGACGGAAACAAGGTGAAATGCCGGCAAGCCTTAACGGAAGATCTTTTTCTTCGAAGATCTCATCCTGGTACATAGCGCCAATCGGGTGCTCGCTGGTCGCAATAAGGTATGAGTCACTGCCATCGATCTTATACATCACTTTCTCAAAGTCACTAAGGTCCGTGACTCCTTCGTAGGATGTCCGGTTGATCATATAGGGAGGGATAATCGGCGTATAACCTTTTGCAGCAAGAAGATCGATGGCAAATCGCTGCAGTGCCATATCGAGAAGGACAAGACTTCCTTTTAAGAAATAGAATCCGGCACCGGAGATCTTTGTAGCTCGCTCGAAATCTGCCCAACCCTGATCAGCTGCCAGCTGGCCATGGTTCCTGAGTTCAAAATCGAATGTTTTGGGAGTACCTACTCGTTTTATTTCAACATTTTCCGTATCATCTTTTCCCACGGGGACACTTTCGTGCAGGATATTAGGCAGGCGCATTAAATACGAATGAATTGTTTTTGCGTTTTCTTCCTGTTCAGCATCGCAATCCTTGATCTTCTGCGGGAGATTGGCCACTTCAGTCATGAGAGCGGTTGCATCCTGGCCGGCTTTTCTTGCGGCATTGATCTCCCGGGCAATGGTATTGCGCCGCTGGCGGAGCAGATCCGTTTCCACTTTGAGTTCTCGTGAACGGGTATCTTTTTTGAGGAGGTCGTCCACCCACGCAAGTTTCTCTGTATCATTGCGTTTTTTGAGATCTTCTTTTACTGCATCCGGGTTTGCCCTAACGAACCTGATGTCAAGCATTGATGATACCCTCTTTTTTGAATTATTACATTATTGATTGATTCTTATCATTATGTATCGTTTTCATTCTTATTTTACACAGGTGATTCATCGAGCGGGTTCTAAGACATGAGCCAATTGTTGGACTGCCAATCAGGAAAGACTGATAAAACGAAAATTCGCTGCTAATTACTAAAAGTGTGAGTGGGAGGAGTAAGCCTCCTTTTGTTTTAGCGGCATTCAGCTCTGCGCCATACCCGGGCGGATACCGGACTATCCATTTGCCCTGTTCTGGCTTGCACCCGCAGGGATTCGTCGTTCCAACGTATCCTGTTCCTCAGACGCTCAGCGAGTTACTCGTGCAGTTGCCTGTACTTCTTGCCTTAATGGCTCGATCGCATCATTGCTAAAAACAGGCCGTGTCGTTTCTGTGCCATAGCCGTGACTCTCGCCACCCGTACTTGCGTACGGCTGCGTGACCGGTGGGTGGGGGGACTTTCCTCAGCGACATTTAAGTCACCGTCGGCCGCTCTCTCCCTCTCACTCAATATATTGGCCGTCCGGGCTGATAAGCACAGCGCCAGTAACAACTAGAAGGGCATTTTTCCGAACCTGAATTTTTAATGATAACGCTGTAAATCCACATAGGCAGTCCAGAAAAAAATCCGATTATATGTATCATTGGTATTTCCATAACAGAGAGGTGAGATTGACAGGTTCGATACATTGTTATCCAACCTGCGCTAAGCAGACTTTCAATATTGGGGGAGTGAAAAATATGCTGACAGCAGAAGAAGGGGCCCTTGCAATCCGGCTCGCTCGCGGTGCACTTGAACACGCGGTAGGGAAAAAACCAAAACCCGGACTCAAACTTACCCCGGTCTTCAATGCGAAACGGGGCGTTTTTGTCACACTCACCTCCGGTGGCGAACTGCGTGGCTGCATAGGTCTGCCATATCCGGTAATGCCACTCGGGGAAGCAATTGAGCATGCAGCAAAAGCTGCCGCACTCGAAGACCCACGATTTCCACCGGTTTCCAACAATGAACTCACCACCATTGATCTCGAAGTTACTATCCTGACTGTACCAGTACCGCTTTTGTGCGAACCAGTAGAACGCCCGGCAAATATCATAGTAGGAAAACATGGCCTGATTGTGAGGGGCATGGGTACAAGCGGTCTCCTTCTCCCCCAGGTTGCGACCGAGTACGGTTGGGACAGTACAACCTTCCTTGACCATACCTGCACCAAAGCCGGACTATCGGGAAAATGCTGGACTTCCAAAAATGTTGAACTGATGACCTTTGAAGGCCAGATCTTTTCCGAGAGGAAGGGAACCGTTTAACCTCATGAGCGCACATATACCAGCACATCAGGGTGCCCCATGGGAATTTCATTCGAGAGTTTGTATAGCGATATTGCCGGTCGTTGCGGGAAGCTGACCGTAGGCAAAAAGATTGTTAAGACTCCTGCCCTGCTGCCGGTCATTAACCCTCATCTCCAGCTTGTCACCCCAAAAGAACTCAGGAAAATGGGTGTGGAAGCGATCATAACCAATGCTTACATTTTTTCCCAGAGCAAGCAATACCGTGAGCGCGCACTTGCTGAAGGCCTGCACAAGGTTCTTGATTATGACGGCGTCATCATGACCGATTCGGGTTCGTTCCAGCTTTCCATTTACGGTGAAGTCTCGATTACCAATACCGAGACTCTCTCATTCCAGCGCGATATAAAAAGCGATATCTGGGTACCGCTCGACATTCCCACTTCCCCCGCGTCCGACCGGCAGACCGCAGAAGGTGAACTCGCAATAACCATGCAGCGTCTTGCTGAGGCAAAACAGGTCTTTGGCAACGATGCACCGATTGCCGGCCCGGTCCAAGGCGGTATCTTTGAAGATCTGCGGGAACGTGCAGGTAAGGAAGTCACTGATCTCGGGTTTACCTTCTGCCCCATTGGTGCGGTTGTTCCTATCATGGAGCAGTACCGTTACCGGGATCTTGTCAGTGTTGTCATGGCCGCAAAGCGTACGATCTCACCTTCGGCCTGCGTCCATCTCTTCGGTGCCGGTCACCCCGCCATGTTCGCGCTTGCGACGGCAATGGGCTGCGATCTCTTTGACTCAGCCGCTTATGCCCTCTATGCCAAGGAAGGCCGGTACATGACCGTGCATGGCAGTTACAAGATAGACGAACTCGCCGATCTTCCCTGCGCCTGCAATGTCTGTCGCACCCATACCATAGAAGAACTCCGTACTTCACCGCAGCGCGACCGCCTGCTTGCGCTCCACAACCTGCATGTAACTCTTGCTGAGATTGCCCGTATCCGGCAGGCCATAACTGACGGTTCACTTTGGGAACTTGTCGATGAGCGCTGCCGGGGCCACCCACAACTGCTCGCTGGTTACCGGGCGCTCCTTCTCCACAACACAGAACTCGAAAAAACTGACCGTACCTCTAAGCGCCGCTTCTTCTACCGGGGTGACGAAAGTTGCGCCCGTACTGAAGTACTTCGCTATCAACAGCAGCTCGCACGCCTCAGGCTGGGCAAAGAAGTACTGGTGGCATTCGATGGCGGTGAACGCGAAGAATTTGATAATACACTCCTGTTCAAACCCCCTTTCGGTCCATACCCAAAGGAACTCAAGGAAACATTTCCCGTAGGCCAAAGTGAGATTCCCGAATGGGACGATGCGATGGTGCGCCAGGGATGCAGGGGTATACGTGCCCTTGTGGAGAGCCACCCGGAGACCCACGTAGTAGTGTCCTGCAGTAAGCGGTGGGAAACTATCCTGCGACAGGAAGTTCCCGATTGTGAGGTGCGCAGTGAGCCAGTTTAATATCCGCAAAAGAGACGGTCTTGGCCGGACCGGCCTCTTCAGGCACGAGGGGACGGAACTGAAACTCCCTTCGGCCACTGACACCATCAGGTTATTTCCTGCGCTTGGCACCCTGCAGAATACCAATATGCCCGTATGTGCCCCGGCTGCCGTTGCCCGACAATTTCCTCCGGCAAATGGTGTAATGCCCGTCACTATCCATCCCCAGCTGGACAACAATGCCGTAAGTGGCGACTGTGTAATGGTGGCCAACTGGCATACCGCTTTTGCCAATCCACGGAATTATGTGGAATGGCTGGTAGGACTTAAGAAAAAAACACCGGCCGACACCGCATGGTATGCACCGGCAGCTGCCATTCCCTCAACAGCCGCCATTCTCTGCTACTCCGGTTTTGACCTCTTTGATTTTATCAGCGTTGATCTCAAATCCGCACAGGGAATATTCTGTACCGCCGATGGCGAATTTACGGCTGAAGCAATGGAAACCGGCATCTGTACCTGTCCGGGCTGTGCAGGAAAAGATCTCAAAGAACATAACCGGAACGCACTCCGTCAGGAGCTCGCCCTCATTGCACGGTTCATTGAGCAGGGACAACTGCGGGATCTTATAGAGTCCCGGTGCCGTATGAACGCAAACCAGGTATCAATCATGCGCCATCTTGACAACCAGTTCGCATTCATGGATGCGGCACAACCGGTTGCGCGGAGTGGTGTGATGCGGGCAAATTCCGGTGACTCCATGCAAAGGGTTGAAGTCCGCAGGTATGCAGAACGCGTACTCACCCGGTATATTCCTCCCAAGACTGATGTGGCCGTCCTCCTGCCATGTTCGGCACGAAAACCCTACTCTCTTTCCCAGACCCACAAGCGTTTCCAGATGGCCATTGGCGGCAGGGCACACGAACTGATTGTTACATCCCCACTCGGTCTCGTGCCCCGCGAACTCGAGACAATTTATCCGGCAGGACATTACGACGTCCCCGTCACGGGTTACTGGGATGCTGAGGAATGTGCATTCATCAGCGGCATCCTCACCCGGTATTTCAAACGTCACCCGTACCGCCGCATCATCGCTCATCTTGAAGGCGGGGCACTCAAAGTTGCCCGGCAGGCAGCAGAAGCAGCGGGCATTACACTCGAATGTTCCTGCGAGGAGCACCCGACCAGCGATATCGCTCTCAATGCACTCGACACGGCTCTTGCCGGTGAACGCAGGATAAAAGATGACCGGCTGCATGGTATGGCCTCGTACCAGTTCAATATCGATCTTGATACAAAAGGCACAACACTCCGGGGGCATTTCCCGGAAGTTTTCTACAGCCGGAACAATCTCCAGCTCTTCTCCATCGATACCGGTACCGGGATGCTCCGCCCGACTATCGATGGCTGGAACCTGATTCCTGAAGGGTACCGGGTGCATATCGATGATTTCATTCCTGAGGGCGATGTGCTGACACCGGGAGTAATGCGGGCGGACCCTGAAATACGGGATGGCGATGAAGTGCTTGTCGTGGGTGCGCGTGCCCTTGCCACGGGTCGGGCTGCTATGCCGGCGGAAGAAATGCTCCGCTCAAAGCGCGGTGTAGCAGTCCGGGTGCGTAAGATTAAGCGATTGTAAAGAAAATTTATAATCCAGAATTCTTGACAGGTTTAGATTCTTTGAAATTATTTTAGGAGTGACAGGGTTGTATTCTATAGAAAAAGCCGGGCAGCTTGCCGATAAAGTATACCATATGTGGGTTAAGGCACCGCATGTAGCCCATCATGCACAGGCCGGACAGTTTGTGATTTTCCGGATCGATGAGAAAGGCGAGCGCATCCCTCTCACCATTTCCGCAGTTGATGGAGATTCATTCCGTGTGATTTTTATGACCATCGGAAAGACCACAACTCATCTCGCCGCTCTCCGGGCCGGCGATCATATACAGGATGTTGTCGGTCCGCTTGGTAAACCCAGCGAAATGCACCGGTTTGGTACCTGTGTACTGGTTGGCGGTGGCGTTGGTACCGCAAGTCTTCCGATCATCGCCCGCTCCTTAAAAAACACGGGTAACCGGGTAATCGGGATTGTCGGCGCACGCAACGCGGGTCTGCTCATCCTGGAAGACGAAATGACCAAAGCCTGCGATGAACTCCTTATCTCAACGGATGATGGGACAAAAGGCTTTCATGGCTTTGCCGCTGATCTACTCAAACAGGTGATGGCTCGGGAGCGAGTCGATGCAGTCTGGATCATCGGTCCAGCCATGATGATGAAAGTCACCTGCGAAGTTACCCGTCCGGCGGGGATCAAGACATTTGTCAGTCTCAACCCGGTCATGGTGGATGGGACGGGCATGTGCGGTTCATGCAGGGTGATTGTCGATGGCGAGACAAAATTTGCCTGTGTTGACGGCCCGGAATTCGATGCTCACAAAGTCGATTTCAACATGCTGATGGGACGACTCCGCACATACCAGCCTGAAGAGAAAGATTCGCTTGAACGCTATAATGCTCATATTTGTGCCTGCAAAGGTGGTGATCACCATGCATGACCGACCTGTTGATAAGCGGCTTCATGATTTTAATGAAGTGGACGGTGGCCTGACCGCGGATGAGGCAAAGATTGAAGCTGAACGCTGCCTCCAGTGTAAAAAACCACTCTGCATTAAAGGATGCCCGGTTAGTATTGATATCCCTGCATTCATCCGCGAAGTAGCTTCGGACGATTTCAAAAAAGCAGCAGCGATCATCAAGGAGCAGAATATGCTGCCGGCCATCTGTGGGAGGGTATGCCCCCAGGAAGTCCAGTGCGAAGGTCAGTGTGTTCTTGGTATAAAGGATAAACCAATCTCTATTGGAGAGCTGGAACGGTTCGTAGCTGACACAGAACGAGCGCATGGTATGGTCCCCCCCCAGAAGAAAGCGTCAACGGGACGTAGGGTGGCTGTTGTGGGCGCCGGCCCGGCGGGGTTGACTGCTTCTGCTGAACTCGCTCGTATGGGATACAAGGTTACGCTGTTCGAATCGCTCCATTCAGCTGGCGGAGTACTTATGTACGGCATCCCAGCATTCCGCCTCCCAAAAGATATTGTTAAGGCAGAAATCGATGCGGTCCTTTCTCTTGGAGTAGATCTGAAACTCAATCACCTTGTTGGCCGCAGCGTCACGGTCAAAGAACTGCTCAGTTACGATGCAGTATTTTTAGGCACTGGCGCCGGCCTCCCCTATTTCATGGGCCTGCCCGGAGAAAATCTCCCGGGTGTGTACTCGGCAAACGAGTTCTTGACCCGGGTCAACCTGATGCATGCAGATAAGTTCCCGGTTTATGATACTCCGATCAAGAAAGGCAGCCGGGTGGTTGTTGTCGGCGGGGGAAATGTGGCCATGGATGCAGCAAGGGTTGCACGAAGGCTCGGTGGCAAAGTTTCGCTCGTATACCGTCGACGCGAAGAAGATCTTCCTGCACGTGAAGCTGAGACCCTGCGGGCAAAGGAAGAAGGCATTGAATTTGTCATGTGTACAAACCCGGTAAAGATCCTTGGTGACCAGGTAATAACCGGTGTTGAGTGCGTGCGTATGGAGATGTGTGATCTTGATCAATCCGGAAGGCCGGAACCCGCACCCATTGAAGGCAGCCATTTCACTATCGATGCTGATGTCTTTATTGCTGCGATTGGTCAGGGTCCAAACCCACTCCTTATCAGTGAGATCCCTGAACTCAAACGAGGGAAACGCGGAAATGTTATCGTTGACGACGAGTTCCGCACATCCATGCGAAAGGTCTTTGCCGGGGGAGATGTGGCAACCGGTGCTGCAACGGTTATTCTAGCCATGGGTGCAGCAAAGAATGCGGCACATACGATTGACAAGATGCTACGGCAAGAATAAGCAACCTTTTTTACGTTTTTTTATTATAAATTTCTGCGGCTATTGTAAAAGTAACGTGAGAGATATTCGATATACTCAATTCTGCGACTACCTTGACTCGTTAAACGACCTAAAAAGCCATTTTTCTTGGGTTCCTCAAAAAATGAGCCTCACATTCGCATTCTGATAGGGTTTAATGGCCCATTTGGAGTAAACTTAATGATGAAAATGACCTCGATTTAAAGGCCATTGGCGACCATTAGGAGATATGCATTTCTCCCTTATTTTGACAATCAAAGCGATAATTGGGCGTATTCTCCACAGGAACCAAAACGGAGCGTTTTGCGGGGTTTTCCGGCATTGACCGTAATAAAAAAATGGGAAACTGGGCCCGATTCAGGCCTATTCTCCCTCATCATAATGACATCCGGATAAGATAGTATTCCCCTTATTACGAGCGAACCAAAAAGTAAAAGTATCAATCATTCGCAACCAAAACTGATCAAATGCCGTTTTGTACATCCTGCGGTGCAAAGGTTGCTGCTGATAAAAAGTTCTGCGTGCAATGCGGGGCTCCCATGGAACAAAACACTGCACCGTCTGTTCCTATAAGCTCTGATTCGCCGGAAGTTCCTGTGAACCTACCGTCTCCGTTTGGAACTCTGCCGGCCAAACCCAAAAAACTCCGGACCTCCCTGATTATTGGGGGAATTGTCATCGTTCTTGTCATTATTGCCGTTATTTTTTTTGTAGGAATGCCGATGCTCAAAGCAAACCAGAAATTTTCTGATGGATTTGTACCATCCAAAACACCGGTTATCACTCATACGGTTGTGCAGACTACGCTGCCTACACCGCAGTTAACGACTGTAATTACCGAAACAACGACCCAACCGGTTGTCATTGTACGAGACGATCGCCTGGAAGAAGAATACGAGCAGATATATGCCCTTAACCAGACGTTTGCCTTTGGCCAAAAAGTAAATTTCGCCAATGAACTCACCCGCCCCCCTCTCTATATCAAGTTCAATCTTACCCCGACTAAAATTTCCCGGATCCGTTTGGTATCTATCGGGACTAAAAGCGAACATTACGAGAATACCACTGACATTAGTCCCTATGCATGGTTTGAAGTTAAGGTACTTGACGCAGGATCCGGGGCGGTCATTGACCAGCAGGGATTTGGAAATGACTACTCGGATATAACAAAACAGAATTTCATGGTACGGCAGAAAGGAAATTACCGTATCGAGATGTCCGGAAATGATGTCATAGCAGATATTCAGATGCTGATTGGCAAATAATTAAATTCTTTTTCATTGGAATAATCTTGTTTTTTTTAGAATATGTGCTCCACCATCATCTTTAATTTCATGGGAAAATAACATGTCTGGGTCAAATGACAGTGAAGTGAAAAGATATGAATTTTGGAAGTCTTGGTAGCATGGGCGGTGCGGTTGGAAGTTTTCTTTCGACTCCCGAAGGACAGGAAGCAGCAAAGAAATATCTTGCATCACCAGATGGGATTGCAATGCTCAAAGGGTTCATTGCAACTCCTGAAGGAAAGAAAACTATCCTTAGCATCCTGCCAGCTCTGATGGATGGCGTTAATCTCCCTCCGGCAATTAAAGATGCAGTCATAAGCGCAATCAGCGCATCTGCATAACATCTTTAATTTTTGAAATCCCAAAAAGATTTTTTTCAGGATGATGGAGTATTTCCGATAATATCGAAGATAATTTTTTTTCCAAACACTTTTTCAAAGGCTTTTTTCTCGCTCTCAATACCCCAGATTTCCAGCTGGCAGTCACCTCGTGCGACAATTTCTAGACGGACAACATCATTTCCTGATGCAGTAAAATGGACATGCTGGATAAGGGCCGCATGACTCCGGTCAAGACTCTCTCCCAATCGTATGAACGTAGTCAGCATGCGCAGGGCTTCACGTTCATGAGGATCAAGATCAAGGATATCGGGATCCTTTTTTCGTGGGCTTTTTTTGCGATGATACTTCGCAAGGTTGGCCATAAATGTCACCTCTTTTTGATCAAAGCCCAGCAGTTCGGAATTTTTTATCATGTAATACGAATGCGCCTGGTGATTGGTATACGAAATAAACGATCCGATATCATGAAGGAATGTGGCATATTCCAAAAGTTCACGTTCGGCTTCCCCGAACTGATGAAGTTTTTCCTCCTTTGCACTATCGAACATTGCTAGGACAAGCGCAGTTACGGTCCGGGCATGGGCCTCATTGATACCACAGGATCTACCCAGTTGCAATACGCTTCGCTGGCGTGGTGAGAGTTCCCCTAAGAGCGGGAATTCATCCATGCGGGAGAGATAATCTACGAGCAGGCCATCCTGCAACCCTCTTCCGGTAACCGTAATTGTATCGAGAGAGAGTTCCTGCATGAACGTGTCGAGAATAGCAGCTCCTGAAACAATGATATCTGCACGTTCCGGGTTGATGCCGGGGATTTTCCTGCGTTGTTCGAGAGACATTGAACAAAGAAGCTCAATTACTTTTTTTAAGTCACGGTGGGTGAGAGTGATCTCGGAACCTCCATTCGGATGCAGGGCTTTTTGTGCAATCTCGGCAAGATTCATGGCAGTGCCGGAACTGGCAACTGCACAGTCAGGAGAGAGTTTGCGGATTTTTTTTACTGAACGGATGATACTGTTTTTTATATGCTGCTGGATTTTTTTATAGCGTTCTGGTGAAACGGGACCGGTATCGCTAAGAGGCACATACTGATTTGAAAGCCGGATGGCTCCGAGTTTAAAACTCTCAAGTAACTGGTAATCACGTTCAGTACCAACCGCAATTTCAGTACTTCCGCCGCCGATATCTATGAAAAATGCCCGTTTTCCTTCAAGGTGCAATCCGCTTGACACACCGAGATAGATCAACCGGGCCTCTTCCTGACCGGATATCACCCGGATATCAAGATTGGCTTCCTGTCGCAGCCGGTGAAGGATCTCCTGCTGGTTTTCTGCTTCACGCATAGCGGATGTGGCGACAGCAACAAACTCTTCGACATTGAACGATCGGGCAAGATCGGTAAGCGATTTACAGACAATAACAGCACGTTCTACGGCTTGTGGGAGAATCTCCTCTTCTTCAAATTCTCCTTCTCCTAAGCGGACCTGCTGTTTCTGGCGGGTCAGAATAGTATATGAATGATTTGGGTTAAGACGAACGACTAATAAGCGGATAGAATTGGTACCGATATCGATGAATGCAACTACCCGTCCGTCCTGGCCCGGCTTTTTCATTTTCACCGGATCACCAGGTTCCTGCCAAAGGCCCGTATGAAGAGATCGGATTTGATACGGGCACGTTCTTTTTCTATAGAAATATCCGAAGCAGCGATCACATCGCAGGCAATCTCATCGCCGATAACACAGTGGACCTCTTGTGCAGTCCCAAGATGCAGGTAATCCAGACCGTCAGCTATACGAAGTATTCCTGTTATCTGAAGAGTTTTTTTCTGGTATTCGGGAGAAAGGAGATAAAAAAAACCCTGTGATTCGGGAGGTGCAGAGCCACGATGAGCAAACGCCGCAAGAGCAACAATACCGCGTTCTGAAAGGTCAAGCGGGAGACGTTCATCGGCAAAGATCATGGCTGCACTGCGCTTGTTATGATTTTTGCGCCCTCCCTTCCACCCGATATCATGCAGCATACCGGCACATTCGAGTAAGAACCGGTCCCGGGCATCCATCTTATGGAAGGGTTGCAGGCTGTCGAACAACATAAGGGCAAGTTTTGTGACATGAAGGCTGTGCTTCTGTCCTCCAGGAAAATCTGACGATATGATGCCGACAGCAGTCCGTATTTCCTCTTCAGTTACAAGAGCGTGTGGCCTGTAACTCTTTTTTCTGCCGGAATCAAGCGTCGTTCGGATTGTTTTCCAGATATGTGTACGCTTCAAAGACGCCCAGTAGCGTACGAAATGCCGGTAGAGCTGCCGCCGTTCCCTCTCCCTCTCCGTTAAAAAGAGTTTGAGGCTCGATAACGTGAAGGTATCAGGACGTTTTACTTCATTCTCGGTCCGGAGAAAAGAACGTTCGCGCAGGAGGAGACGGGTTATGGTATCGATCCAGACATCGCAGTCATGGAGATCTCCGAGTATCTCCTGTAAAGCCTTGACCCGCGATATCGGTTTTTTCAGGTTAAGCCGGTAAACGGGAGCATATACTTCAAGGGTATACCGAAGTTTTTTTGCCGCTATCCGGGTAGCATGGTGTTCTGCTACTGCTTCCGGGTGAGAGACCCAGGGTTCGAAAGCGAGGAGGGCGCATAACCGGTCTTCAATCCGGAGAGCTGCTACCGGAGATATGCCATATGCAAGCGAGCGTTTCAGCACGATTCGTGAAGAAAGGAGTGGCCGGCTGAAGTAATCCCGCATATCATCAATGACATGACTTTTTTCTAAACTATCCAGTGCAGAGATCACATCTTTCTGGAGATTGCCGCGGCGTTTCTGGAGATCTGATATGAGATACTGAACGGCAGGGAAAGTTGGAGTATTTCCTTCCCGAACCGGCTTTTTGGATTTCCATGCTTTTTCAGTACGTTTCTGGTATTTGGTGAGATACGCAATCTGGACATCGGTGTCACGCGCCTCACCTAATGCCCGGGTAATCTCCTTGATCTCTTCAGACCAGCGATTATAGTTTTTTTGAGGATAGCATGAAGAAAAGAGAGGGAGTGCTGCCCGGAGACGACGGGAGGCAACCCGCATCCGGTGAATATATTCTATATCCTTTGCTGCCCGTACGCCATCAACCTCTTTTGTAAAGGCTTCAAGCAACGGCAGAAGTCTTGTGTTTCCAAAATAACAGGCAGATTTTACGGGTTCTTTCTTTTCTTCCCGACCGCCGTTTAAGGATTTTTTACTGGATGCCATGATACCAGCACCCACTGTGTTCTAAAAACCATATCTGTGCATTGAGGGGTTTAACGTTAGTAAGAGGAGTTCTTCGCTGATACGTTCCATCACTCTGCAACACTCTTAGTTTGAGGTTATCAGTAAGCTGAACAGGGATAATTTTAGCAATAATCGCGTTTCGGATATCCGGATTCTGGACCGGGAAGAGGACCTCAACCCTACGATCAAGGTTTCGGGGCATGAGATCAGCACTTCCCAGATAGACTTCTTCGTTCCCGCCATTGTGGAAATAATAGATCCGGGCATGCTCTAAAAACCTGCCAACTATCGTTGTCACTTCAATATTCTCACTGATACCGCTAATCCCCGGCCGGAGGCAGCAGATACCGCGTACCTGGAGATCAATTTTCACACCGGCCTGGGATGCCCGGTAGAGTGCCGCAATACAAATCGGATCAACAAGGGCATTCATCTTGAAGATGAGGTGCCCGCCGCCATGTTGCTGGTGGCTGACAATCTCCCGCTCGATCATTGAGAGCATTCCCTTTCTTAAGGTAACCGGGGCGACAAGGAGTTTTAAGTAACTATCAATCCGGGCATACCCGGTCAGGAAATTAAAAAGGTTAGCTACATCTTCGCCGATCTGCTTATCGCAGGTAAGAAACCCAAAGTCCGTGTATATACGACTGGTGGTGGCATTGTAATTTCCGGTACCAAGGTGCATGTAGCGCCGGATACCGTCTTTCTCCCTTCGCACAACCATACAGAGTTTTGCATGCACTTTGAGTCCCACTACTCCATAGACAACATGCACACCTTCGCGTTCAAGAGCCCGGGCCCATCCAATATTATTCTCTTCATCAAACCGGGCCTTGAGCTCAATGAGGGCAGCTACTGCTTTTCCATTCTCCCGGGCTTCCATGAGCGCTTTTACAATCGGGGAGTTTGAACCAACCCGGTAGAGGGTGATCTTTATGGCAAGCACATCTGGGTCCTTTGCAGCCTGACGGATAAAATTAACAACAGGAGTAAAACTGTCATATGGCTGGTACAGGAGTATATCATGCTGCCGGATGGCTGAGAAAATATCCCTGCCTTCTGCCAGATCTGCCGGTAGTGACTGGATGAACGGCGCATCTTTGAGATCCGGGCGATCTAACGAGAGAAGTTGCATAAGATCAGCCATCCCGACCGGGTGACCAACACGGTGAATCATCGCAGAAGTGACAAATAACTTCTTTTCGAGCATATGGCAGATGCTGTCATGCATGGAACACTCCACTTCGATACGCACTGGATTGCCATGCGCACGTTGTTCCATGATCTCTTCAACCGTTGTTAAAAGATCAGAAGCATCATCGACTTCGATCTCAGGGTCGGCATCCCTTGTAATCCTGAAGGGAAATGATGCCACTGCCTCAAGTCCCGGAAAGAGCAGGTCGAGATGCGCTGCAATGATCTCTTCGAGATATATAAAATGTACATTCTTGTCATCATTGCGACTATTTCTGTCTGTATCAGGGATGCGAATAAGCCGGGAGAAGAGATTTGTTGGTACTTTTACCCGGGCAAAAAACTCTTTGTTGTTGGTATCTTTTACGATAATTGCAAGGTTTAGCGAGAGATTTGAGATAAAGGGAAACGGGTGAGAACTATCAAAGGCGAGCGGTGTAAGCACCGGAAATACTTCATCAACAAAGAAGCGGTGCATAGCAGATTTCTGGGTTTCATCAAGATCGCGATACGTATGAATGTGTATGCCACTCTGTGCAAGTTTGGGAAGGATGTCATCATGCCAGCAACAGTATTGTGTAACAAGTTCCGGTAACAGTGCTTCCTGCAATGCGTCCAGCTGCTGGGCAGGTGTCATACCATCCGGGGGAAATTTCCGGACGCCTTTTGCATACTGGCGCTGGAGGCCGGATACTCTCACCATGAAAAATTCATCAAGATTATTGGCAAAAATTGAAAGAAATTTTACCCGCTCCAAGAGAGGATGCGCCGGGTCCAGGGCTTCATCAAGCACATGATGGTTGAACCGTATCCATGCCATTTCGCGGTTAATATACAATGCGGGATCATTGAGAGAATTTATCGGGGTAGTATCCATAAAACTGCACCTGGCAGAAGCTGAAATCGGGATAGCGTCAATGCTAGAATGGGTACCGGTAAAATATAACAGTTATTACCGGTTCTTTGACAATCCCGTTAATCAAAACGACCAAATGGGAAAAAAGGGGTAATTCTATTGAGAATATAGAGATTTCTTAAATTATCCATTAAAATTATGAAAATCATAACAGTTCTTGATGAATTCCTGTTTCTGGTGTGAACTTGGGTTCACCGGCGGTTTGAGATACCCGATAGCCGGGGTTTGCAGGGCAGGACAGAATGGGCAGAGAGCTGCATCGACGTCGTTTGCCTTTTCCCGCACGGGGCAGTAATATATACCATCGATATACTTGACCATGTCACCACCGGGAAACGGCGTGCCAACAGGGTGACCTGGTTCGCGCCGGACAAACATACAAAAACCAGCAATAAGAAATTTGAGGAACCGGAGCCGGATATCATCAAGGTCATTACTGCACTGGACGGCAACCATCTCCCAATACTCTTGTGCCTTCACCGGTACCTGATCATTCATAGGAGCGAATGCACCCTGCTGCTGCATAAGTCGGAGTGTTTGCCATGTTCCCAACAGGTGTTCAGTGATCTTTGCTTCGAGGCGATTACGGTATTCCGGCGATACATCCCGGATCTTTTCTTTGAAATTGCGCCGCATCTGCTCGATATCCTTGGGAGAATAAAGAAGCACGATTGATGAGATGAACATACCGAGTTCACCGGTTGTGTGTGCAGAATTGAGTTTTGCACAATCAGATCGGATCGTAACGGTAATGCTTGTAAGTTTCCCTGCGTTAAAGGGAGATGGGAAGCTCATTTTGTAAATCATCTTATAGCCAGTGAAACATGAGAATCTTTCTCTTTATACCGGATGTGGCAATTACCGGAATTTATTGATTCTGTTACAGGATCATACCAGACAATGTATTTATATTCCCCTTCCCAACGTGTATTCATGGTGAATTCTGCCATGAGTGGTTGTTTTATTGGGCCAAAGGCTACGTTTTTTTGATACTACCTTACGGGATGGGGAACAGACGCCCGGCGTTTCATTAACCCCGCAAAAGAAACTTGAAATTGCAACTGCCCTTTCCGATATTGGTGTAGATGTTGTTGAAGTCGGTTCGGCTGCCGCATCGGTAGGCGAACGGGATGCAATGAAACTTATCTCGGAGGCTGGCCTTTCTGCGGAGATCTGCACGTTTGTGCGGGCCATGCAACTGGACATTGATGCAGCTGCCGATTTCGGTGCGGATTCTGTCCATCTTGTTATTCCCGTAAGCGATCTGCACATCGAAAAGAAGATGAGAAAGACCCGCGAGCAGGTTGCGCAGATGGCATGGGATGCTGTCGAATATGCCAAAGAGCGGGGACTTATTGTAGAACTTTCGGGGGAGGATGCTTCACGGGCAGATCAGGTATTCCTGCACGAGATCTATTCAGAAGGTGTAAAACGCGGGGCAGATCGCCTCTGTTTCTGTGACACGGTCGGGCTCTTAACCCCCGAAAAGATCGCAGAAATTATTCCTCCGCTCAGCCGTATTGCACCATTATCGATCCATTGTCACGACGATCTCGGATTTGCGCTGGCAAATACGGTAGCTGCACTGAGAGCAGGTGCAGGTTGTGCTCATGTTACGGTGAACGGGCTTGGAGAAAGGGCGGGTAATACACCTTTAGAAGAACTTGTGATGGCCCTTGAAGTGCTCTACGGGTACCAGACGAGGATCAAAAAGGTGGAGATCTATCATCTATCCTCCTTAGTATCACGCCTTACGGGCGTGCCGTTACCCGTGAACAAAGCGATTGTTGGGGAGATGGCATTTACTCACGAGAGCGGCATCCATGCACACGGGGTCATGAAAGAACCCTCCACCTATGAATCGATCAAGCCCGAAGAGATTGGCCGTAAGCGGCGGATTGTATTAGGCAAGCATTCCGGTTCTGCATCTGTTGAGGCCGCACTCAATGAGATGAAGTATAGCCCGGATGCACCGCAGCTCAAGGAGATCTTAAAGCGAATCAAGCAACTGGGCGATGAGGGGAAACGGGTATCCGATACCGATCTCATGGCAGTTGCAGACGCTGTGCTCGTGATTGAATGTAAACCGGTCATAAAGATGAAGCAGTTTACTGCTATCTCGGGCAGCAACATGATCCCAACGGCGTCAGTTACTCTTGTGGTCAATGGCGTAGAGATGACCGGGGCAGCTACCGGTGATGGGCCGGTGGATGCAGCTATGCAGGTTCTCAGGAAATCAGTTGCAGAACTGGCCGATATCCGGCTCGAAGAGTATCATGTAGATGCGATCAGTGGCGGGACAGACGCACTGGTCGAAGTGACAGTAAGATTAAGTAAAGACGGGAAGATAATTACTTCTCGCGGCGCACGCACGGATATTATCATGGCGAGTGTCGAGGCGATGATCGCCGGCATGAACAGATTATTGAGGGAAGAACATGAAGACCGGGGCAAAAATACTCGTTGAATCACTCCTGCGCGAAGGTACCGAAATCATCTTTGGATACCCCGGCGGAGTGGTATTGCCGATTTATGATGAACTCTATGATTCACCATTGCGGCACCTCCTCGTACGGCACGAACAGGCAGCAGCGCATGCCGCAGATGGGTATGCACGGGCAAGCGGTCGTGTAGGAGTATGCCTCGCCACATCTGGCCCCGGTGCATGTAACCTTGTCACCGGCATTGCCACTTCATACATGGACTCAACACCTGTTGTTGCCATCACCGGACAGGTACCGACAAACCTGTTGGGAAACGATGCATTCCAGGAGTCTGATATCACCGGCATCACGCTGCCTATTACCAAGCATAATTATCTGGTAAAAAGTGCCGGCGAGGTCAGCAGGGTGGTCCAGGAAGCGTTCTATATTGCGGGTACTGGAAGGCCGGGGCCAGTTCTTATCGACATCCCAAAAGACGTGAGCACCGGACTGACCAATGACGTGAAGTTACCCGAGAAGGTCACACTTCGCGGATATAACCCGACATATAAAGGACACAAGCGCCAGATTGAAAAAGCACTTGAACTTCTCGGTCACGCAGAGCGTCCGCTCATTTACGCGGGTGGAGGAATCATCTCATCTAATGCTTCGCCCGAACTCATGGAGTTTGCAACACTTGCATCGATTCCGGTCACCACGACCCTGATGGGTATAGGATGTATACCCTGTAACCACCCGCTCAACCTTGGCATGCTGGGTATGCACGGTACAGAGTATGCAAATTTTGCCGTTACGGAATGCGATCTCATGATTGCGATAGGGGCCCGGTTTGATGACCGGGTTACCGGTAAGATCGACACCTTTGCGCCTCACGCAAAGATCATCCATATCGATATAGACCCTGCCGAGATTGGCAAGAACAAGCGAGTGGATGTACCGATAGTTGGAGACGTCAAAGGGGTTCTAAAAGATCTTCTCGCCCTGATGAAAAAGCAGGATGCCCATGAAATCTGGTTAAAGAAGATCAAGCACTGGAAGCAGCACCACCCGCTCAAATGCCCGTCCACAGGTGGACTGCACCCGCAGTTTGTCATCAGGACACTGAGCGAACTGGTGAAAGATAAAGCGGTGATCGTTTCAGAAGTGGGCCAGAACCAAATGTGGACTGCGCAGCATTTCTGCTTCCACAACCCTCGGACATGGATTACATCCGGGGGACTGGGAACAATGGGTTTTGGCTTTCCTGCAGCCATCGGTGCACATTTTGCACGACCTGATGTCCCAACCTTTGTGATTGCCGGAGACGGCAGCATCCAGATGAACATCCAGGAGATGGGCACGGTTGCGGCGAACAATATCCCGGTGAAGATTGCAATACTCAATAACATGTATCTCGGCATGGTCCGACAGTGGCAGGAGCTCTTCTTCGACCACCGGTATTCGTTTACTGAACTGCCTCCGGTTGACTTCGTGAAGATCGGCCAGGCCTACGGTATCGAGGGCATGCGGGTCGAGACGCCCGAGGATGTGCTACCAGCATTCCAAGCATCACTCGATTGCGATGGACCGTTTGTGATGGACTTCCGGATCGAGCGGGAAGAGAACGTGTTCCCCATGGTCCCGGCCGGTGCTGCTATCAATGAGATGATAGGGGGGCACCCGCGATGAAGCCACACACACTTTCGATCCTTGTCGAGAATAAGGCCGGGGTCTTATCAAGAGTCACCGGGCTATTCTCACGACGAGGATTTAACATCGAGAGTCTGGCTGTCGGCCCTTGCGAAGAACCGGGTATGAGCAGGATTACTATTGTGGTAATCGGTGACGATGCAAAGGTTGAGCAGGTGATGAAACAGCTCAATAAGCTGATAGATATCATCAAGGTCTCTGACCTGACCGAGAATGAACGTGTGGAGCGGGAACTCGCTCTCATCAAGGTCACTGCCGAACAGGGAACATCCCGGGCGGAGATTATGCAGATCGCAACAATATTCCGGGCATCGATTGTTGATGTAAGCCCGAAATCCCTGGTTCTTCAGGTCATCGGCGAGACTGACAAGATCGATGCACTGGAAAAACTCCTGCGCCAATACGGAGTGAAAGAATTTGTCCGGACCGGGACAATTGGAATTTTACGCGGGTCAAAGATTGTGTCAAGTGGGAAATAATTATTTTTATTTTTACACATTTTTTATCAAAGCATAGTGTATTATCCCGGCTGAAACAGCCATTCTGTTTTCACAAGATTCTGGAGGTATACAAAACTATATCGATCCCTCTTCACACCATTGCGAGGTTAAGTAATCCAGTTATTGTCCTGTTTAAAAAAAGCACATATCAAAACCAATAAGGACACTGTGGTTTTCAAAGAGTTCGTAAATCGTGCATACGAAAGAGAGTCACTCATACTTTTTCAAAGTGAATATAGACAAATAATCACAACACCAAAATACCCGCTAAAGACAAAAAATTTAATTTAAGACAAAAGAACGCTAAGATAAGATAGAGCGCCGATAGTTATACTACCGACATTTTACGGTGAACCTAAATGAGTGACAATACCAACATGATACTTCCCGACCAGCAGCCACTGGGAGCGGTGACCTTTGCAGAGAACCCGGAGCCGCGGTGCCCCTGCCTTTTACTACTCGATACGTCCGGATCGATGGCGGGACAACCTATCGCTGAACTGAATGCAGGGATCCGTGAATTTTATAACGAATTGCAAACCGACTCACTCGCAGTCAAACGTGTTGAAGTTGCCTTACTTTCGTTTGGCCCGGTCAGGCTTATTTCTGAGTTCAATACTGCCGAATGTTTTTTTGATCCCGAGCTCAAGGCTAACGGCGATACACCTATGGGCGAAGCAATACAAAAAGGAATCGAACTGATAAAAACCAGGAAAGAACAATACCGGGCAAACGGCATCTCATTCTATCGCCCCTGGATCTTCCTTATCACTGACGGCGCCCCGACCGATGCATGGCAGACTGCAGCTGCGATGGTTCGCGATGGAGAAAATGCAAAAAACTTTGCGTTCTTTGCGATTGGTGTCCATAAGGCAGATATGAAGATCTTACGACAGATATCAGTGCGGGAACCAGTAAAACTCCAGGGTCTCAAGTTCCGTGAATTTTTCCAGTGGCTTTCTAATTCAATGAAGTCAGCCTCGCGGAGCAATCCCGGCGATCGAATCATGCTCTCTCCACCTCTTGGCTGGAGTGAGATATGAGATGGAAGTTCACTTACGCGTCTGTTACCGGAAAAGCACACACCGATCGTAATGAGAGCGGGCAGGATTTCTGTAAAGCAGGAACGATCCTGCTCTCAGATAATGAATATTTTATTGGTATTGCGGCCGATGGTGCAGGCAGCACTACGGATGGTGGGCGAGGGGCAGAGATTGCGTGCGGGACACTCTATGCCAAAATCATCGATGCGATACGGGATACGGGCGATCTCTCCTGCATCACCGATCAGGATATCAGGAACTGGATCACCGCATCGCGCGATGCTATAGTTGCAGAATCACAGGAAAGTAGGAGGCGACTGAGGGAGTATGCCTGTACGATCCTCGGCTCTGTAGCCGGAAACAATCGTGCGATCTTCTTCCAGATTGGAGACGGTGCGATTGTCACCGGTTACGGTCCGGAGTACCAGACAATTTTCTGGCCGGAACAGGGAGAATACGCTAACACTACATTTTTTATAACGGATGAACAATATCTCGACCACCTGAGTGTAAACCATGCGGAATTGCCAGATGAGATCGCGTTATTTACCGATGGCCTGCAGAACCTTGTCCTCTCATTTGCACAAAAAAAAGCCCATTCCGGTTTTTTCAGGCCGCTTTTCGATGCTCTGAAAAAGAATCCTGATGACAGTTTTGCGAATTTTTCAGCACAACTTGGCAGTTTTCTTTGTCGCAACGATATTTCAACAAGAAGCGACGATGACAAGACGCTTGTTCTCGCTATGCGCATGACAGGTTGAAATATGGTGTCTGTCCCCCTCAAACCGTTTTTAGATAGTTCCGGCACCCGGATCCTACTCGGGAAAAAGATCGGTAGCGGCGGAGAAGGGGACGTGTACGAGATCCTCCCCCTGCACTCAAACGTTGTTGCCAAGATCTATCACAAACCGCTTGAAGCGCATAAACAGGAGAAATTACTCCTGATGGTGAGAGGGTGCAATGACGAACTTAAGAGCATCTCAGCCTGGCCGACAGATGTGCTCCGTGCCCACAAAGGAGGTCCGGTCGTCGGGTTCTTAATGCCGAAAATCAGCGATTACGAACCCGTACACAAAGTGTACGGGCCAACCCACAGGAAAGAGCATTTTCCCCATGCTGATTGGCGATTTCTCGTAAGGACAGCAAAAAATCTCGCAGCCGCGTTTTTCGTCATCCACAAATTCGGTTACGTAATCGGTGATGTCAATGAGGGAAACATACTCGTCAACCAACAGGCCTGTGTCCGTTTAATCGATTGTGATTCGTTTCAGGTCCGGACAGGTGAGCAGCTCTATTACTGCGAAGTCGGTGTAGCCCAGTTCACACCGCCCGAGATCCAGAATTCAAAACATTTCAAGATGGAGCGAACGGCAAATCACGACAATTTCGGGCTTTCGATCCTGTGTTTCCAGCTTCTTTTCTTCGGAAGACATCCATTCTCAGGTATCTACACGGGAAAAGACGATATGCCGCTCGATAAAGCGATTGCTGAATTCCGATTTGCATACAGCAAAAATTCCCCGCTTAAATCTATCTCTCCTCCACCGAACTCTGTAGGTCTGTCAGTTGTCCCTACTGATATTGCCGGGCTTTTTGAGCGCGCTTTTTCAGAGTCGGGTGCCCGAAGCGCGGGTCGCCCCCCAGCCGGAGAATGGTGGGACGCGTTTGAGTCTCTCGAAAAAAGAATGCGGCGATGTAGTGCAGACTCCGTGCACAGTTACTATTCAGGACTTTCGGCGTGTCCATGGTGCCGGCTTGAAGAGAGCTCCGGTCTCCTGCTGTTCTTAAGCGCGGACCATATCACAAAAATAGATCTCAGGCGCGAGTGGCAGAAAGTAGAGGCTATCACTCCCCCGGGTCCAATTCCCTATATTGACCCGGGCAATTTCATCCCTCATCTTGTGCCCCTTGCACCAGATATCAGACGATCTCTTGACTTCAGGAGTTTCCGCCAGATTGCCGGTATGGCAATTATCGCGGGTTGTGTTGTTATGGTTCTCGGTGAGATGATAACCGATTATCTCACTTTCCTGCCCATTGTCCTTGTTGTAATGGTACTGTTTCTGTATCCGGGAGAAGCTGCCGGTGAAAAGAAACGAAGATTTGGAAACCTTGACAATGCACGGTATATGTGGGATCTGTGGAACAAAAAGTGGATCTCCGAGGCCGGTGATTCAGCGTTTCATGCCCAGTTGAATCACCTGAGGGATCTTAAAAGAAAATACGAGAACATCGATAAAGAGTACAGGGCCAGTCTCCACTCATTAGAGCATACAATGAAAGAGCGGCAACAGAAAAAATTCCTTGAGCGCTGCAGCATAGACCA
>JBAZQT010000021.1:0-44268 GCA_041645055.1 Methanoregula sp.
GCATCCAGGGGCTCGGTGGCGAGATTATTGCTGAACGGGTGGTGCGGTCGTACTCACCGGGGCAGTGGCACGCGGTGTATGATGTGAGAGTGAAGGGGGTATAACCTCCACCCGGAATTTGAGTTATCATTTTTTTTCTAGTTTGTTGTGCGCCCTGAATCATTACCCGTGAAGGTTGATTACCAATGAGACCCGATATTTCAGAGTATGGGGCGCTCGGTTAGGATACTTATTCTTGGTGCTGGAGCGGTGGGACTTCCGCTGGCAGCAAAACTATCCCGGGTCGCAGATGTTGTTGCAGTAACACGGGAACCCTATGCCCATGCAGTATCCAGCCAGGGACTTTTGATCAGTGGTGCATGGGGTGATGAAACCGGCAGGTTCACCTGTGTCAGCGAGATGACGGATGACAGGGAGTATGATTATGTCCTGATCACTTCAAAATCGCAGGATACCGAGAGTATCTGCCGGCAATACAAAGGATTGATTGGTACCAGTGAAGTTGTAAGTCTCCAGAATGGCATTGGTAACGAGGAAACAATATCCCGGTATTCTGATCATGTCATTGGTGGCGTTGTTATGACCGGATTTGTCAGGTCGGGCAACCGGGAAGTTCATGTTACGGCCAATGCAGGTCCGATGCAACTCGGCAGGTTTCCAGAAGGACTTGATGCAAAGGTAAAATGTCTTGCTGATATCATGACCCGGGCAGGAATTCCTGTTGAAACTTCAGATCATATCAAGGGGAAGCTCTGGTCAAAGAACCTGATTAACTGCTCACTAAATCCACTCAGTGCCATCACGGGTGTAACCTATGGGAAACTTAAGGAACCGGACAGCTGGCATATTATTGATCAGATCGTCAGGGAAATTTTTGCGGTTGTCCAAGCCGAAGGCATCACACTCGAGTGGGGGGATCCGGATGCATATCTCGGATACCTGAATGGAGCCCTGATTCCGGTAATGGCCGGGCATAGTTCTTCCATGTTGCAGGATATTTTACACGGACATAAGACCGAGATTGATTATCTCAATGGTGCAGTTGTCACCGCAGGAAAAAGACTCGGCATTGCCACTCCTTATAATGCCTGCATCTCCGACATTATTCGATTCAAAGAATCTTCCAAAGGACCATGAATCATCCGGCATAATCGGGGCTATCGCCCTCAAGTGGCACGGTTTTTTCGCAGTTATAAAAACCCGATAAAAAAATTCATTGAGGGTTCGATAAAACCCGGTTATTTTTCTGGCTCACCGGTATTTTAACACCGTTGCAGCCCAGGTAAATCCTATTGCGCTTCCTGCAAGTACAACAAGATCCCCCGGTTTAATCCTGCCTTCCTCCTGTGCCAGCGCCAGGCAGAAGAGAGTATCTACCGGGCCCATATGTCCATACTCTTTCATTGTTCTCAGGGTCTGGGTTTCCTGCAACCCAAGTGCCCCCATAAGATTGTCTGTTATACTCCTCTTCACCTGGTTCGTAAAAATATGATCAATGTCCTCTACCGTATATCCACTGTTCTTCAATGCATCGTTGATAACCATGAGATAATTTTTCAGGTACGTGCGGGAGAAGATTGTATCAAGAGATTCCGGATCATTCACCTGAAGATAGCAGTCTTCCTTGCGGGGGCATTCCCCTGTTAAAGGAAACCTGGTCCCGCCGCAGGGGATTTTTACATAATCGGAAAGAGAGCCATCTGATATACTTGCATAGGAAAGCAGCTGGTTTGCCGGATGATTCCTTTTTAAGACTGCCGCCACTGCCCCATCAGCAAAGGAGAATGTAGAGACTGCCTTTTTATCAGCATAATTGACTGCGAGGGAGAGTTTGTCGCTGCACACTACCAGGGCATACTTCTTTTCAGGATCACCAAGGAGGAGCTCTTTGCAGACGGTTATTCCCAGGTTTCCCCCATTACAGCCATTGCGTATCTCAAATGTATAGGCACGGTTTGCCCCGATGCCATCCTGAATTTTTGCAGCAGGGGACCAGAAATTATAATCATAGAACCCAAGACCCCCATACGCAATGATATCGATTTCATCTGCGGTAATTCCGGCATTTTTTATTGCCCGATTTGCAGCCAGCACTCCCATATCAGCGGGGTGCTCATCAGATTTCGCGACATGTTTTCTTTGAATTCCGATCTTTTCTGAAAAAACCGATTCCGGAATACCTGACCATTGTGCCATCTCACGACTGGTTATCGTGCTTATTGGGATGTAGTATCCTAATCCCGATATACCAACCGTTGATTCCTTAGACCCCCGTGAAGATACCATTTCTGTTTCCTAAAAATTCTCTTCTTATCGACAGTGTACGCGGTGATATGAATTAATGGTTCGTGGAAAGTAAAGGTTTAAGTTTTTTGGCGTAATTAATGGACTTTTTTTACAAAAAACTATGTATCTGCGATGCGAATTTTACGTTGGCATGGAATCCAATATTATCCAGAGCATTATCACACTTTTCCAGATGATCTGTGTGATCATCGTATTTGCGTACCTGTTTACGCGAAGCCGTTATTTTTTAGAAATTCTTGAAAAGAGACCATCCTTAAAAACCAAGATTCTCCTGATTGTAGTCTTTGGCCTGCTATCGGTGTACGGGACGATTAGTGGTGTGACCCTCAATGGTGCTGTACTCAATGTCCGCGATATAGGGCCATTCATTGCAGGTCTGTGCTGCGGCCCCTGGGTCGGTATCGGTGCCGGTATTATCGGTGGATTGTATCGTTGTGCTCAGGGTGGCCCATATATGTATACCGGCCTGATTGCCCCGATTCTTGCCGGGTTCCTTGGAGGGGTGATGTATCTTGCCAATAAACGCGAGCTCGTGCCTACCCGTATTGCTGTCATATTTGTCGCGTTGGTAGAATGCTTAATCTCATTGATAGCTATCATTGTGGCAACGCCGGTATCCCAGTTCGTTACCATTGCAACAGTTGTTGCCATTCCCATGATTATCACAACTGTGGTGGGAGTCTTCATCTTCTCGACAATTATGCAGAATCTGCTCGATGAAAGAAAGATGAAACTTGAAAAAGAAAAACTGGAGTTTGAGATGGCACGAAAGAATGCGGAACTCCAGATCGCTGCAGAGATCCAGAGAAATTTTCTTCCTGAGACAATTCCAACGACCCAGGGATTTGATATCGCTGCAAAAAGTATTCCGGCAAAAGAAGTGGGTGGGGATTTTTTTGATGTGATGCCGCTTGAAGTAATTCCCATGAGCAATACCCGGACAGGGATAATGATTGCCGATGTATCCGGTAAAGGTGTACCTGCGGCACTTTTCATGGCCCTGTCACGTATTGTTGTGCGGGTCACTGCGATGTGGTTTAAAAAGCCGTCAGAAGTGATATCCTTTGCAAATCCCATCATTGCGAACAATTCAAAAACCGGAATGTTCGTGACCTTGTTTTATGGCGTTATTGACAATGAAACCCGGACACTTACTTATGTGAATGCCGGGCATAATCCCCCTCTCGTGTTACGGCAAGGCACTGTTGAAATTGAAGAACTCAATCTTACGGGTGTTGCCGTTGGAGCTTTAGAAGACGCTGAATATACGCAGGAGGAGTTGCAGCTCTCATCGGGTGATGTTATTGTGTTATACACCGATGGTATCACAGAGGCAGTGAATGACCATGAAGAGATGTTTGAGGTCCCGCGGCTCATAGATATTATTCAGAAAACCCGCAATCTCTCATCACAGGAAATTGCAGACGAAATTATTTCTGCTGTCTTTGCCTTTAGCGGAACTCAGCCCCAGTTTGACGATATTACCCTGATGGTGGTAAAGGTAAGCTGATATCCGATAATAGGTAACCGGTTTTTCACCTTTTACAGAGGTTGGAATCGGTACGCCAGATTTTTTGATTTGCATCTTTTGTCTTTTTTTTGCTTGTTGAAGTAGCTTGGATGCAGGGTGTGTGAGTCATGAGGGAAAATAAGCCCATTTCAGCCCCCTTTCCCCGTTCTGATATCTTGGCCGGAACCGGAAATGCCCGGAAAACCGTCCGTTTCTGTTCGTGTGGAAACGGTGTCATTTATTCGCCCCGTTTGCCAAAATAAGGTAGGAATGCACATCGCCCATTGGCAGCCAAAGGCCATTAAATCGAGGTTTTTTTCGCTATCTGGTTTGTGCCATAAGTTGTCGCAAACCCGACCGCAATGCGAATATGAGGCTCTTTTTTCTGACGGTGATTTGAAAAATAGGGTTATTGCCAGAAATCAGATGTGAAGGCAAAGAAAAATGGTACGAACAACCCAGCCCGAGAGAAATACCTCTCATTTATCCACGGGTAGTACACGATAGACTGGTATCAAATGCCATTCCGGGAGAGTATTTGGTGCACCCGATTGAAGCCCTATTACAAAATCTATTGCGAAGGGAACTCTCACAACTAAAATGTTTTTTAAAGTTGGGGTATGAACCCGGATTGGTTCATTCCAGTATCTGCAAAAAAAGAGAATCGTTCACTCCGGCATAAACTTCGTGCCGTAGTGAATGATACCGCTCTCGCCATCGGTGGCGATCCTGCGGAAGATGCTTTTGACCCTCATGCCGATCTTTGCTTCGCTCGGGTCGCAGACAACCTGCGATGTCATCTGGGGGCCTTCATCAAGCTTGATGATAGCGAGTACATACGGTCCGCGGGAGGCGAACTGGTCAGGGGCTGTCTGGATGATCGTGAACGTGACTACGGTCCCCTTCCCGGCAAACTTGTGGTCCACGATCTTTCCTTCCCTGCGGCAATCGGGACAGAAGGTCCGCGGGGGGAAGAAGTGACGGCCACAGGTCTCGCACTTCGTACCAATCAGGTTGTAACGTTGCGGGATCTTTCTCCAGAATCGTGCTACGGTCATTTTTAGATCCTCCCGAGGATGTGCACAGCCACCGTGGCACCGGTGCCGCCTACATTGTGCGTCATGCCGGTCTTTGCCCCGTCTATCTGGCGTTTACCTGCGGTGCCACGAAGCTGCTGGACGATCTCGCACACCTGCTTGATGCCGGTAGCACCAACCGGGTGGCCGCACGCCTTGAGGCCACCGCTGGTATTGACCGGGATCTTACCGCCAAGGGCAGTTTCGCCGTCAGCGGTGAATTTACCGGCCGTGCCTTTCCTGCAGAACCCGAGGTCTTCAATGGCACAGATTTCTGCGATCGAGAAGCAGTCGTGTACCTCGACCATGTTAATGTCTTTGTGCGTCAGTTTTGCCATCTTGAATGCCCGCTGGCCTGCAGCAACAGTCGCATCGAGGGTAGAGATATCCCGGCGGTCATGGAGAGCAATGGAGTCGCTTGCCTGTGCGGTCGCAAGGACCTTGATAGGCGTGTCGGTAAATTCACGGGCACGTTCGAGCGGTGCAAGGATGACTGCTGCCGCTCCATCCGTTATGGGCGAACAGTCGAAGAGCCGGAGGGGCTCTGCGACCATGGTAGATTTCAACACGGTGTCGAGCGTGATCTCCTGTTGGTACTGGGCGATGGGGTTACGGGCACCGTTATAATGGTTCTTCACGGCGACCTGTGCCAGCTGTTCGCGGGTCATGGAATATTTGTGCATGTAGTCTTTCGCGATCATCGCGTAGAGGCCGGGGAATGTCGCGCCGACAAATCCTTCCCATTCGCGATCAGCAGCGCCGGTGAGGGCGTCGGTGCTTGCGCCCGGCTCCACATCGGTCATTTTCTCGACGCCTGCTGCAACAACAATGTCTTCCATACCGCTGGCAACTGCGATGACCGCCTGACGGAAGGCAAGCCCGCCGGATGCACATGCAGCTTCGACCCGTGTTGACGGGATGTGGCGGGTTGCCATTCCCGCGTAGTCTGCAATCAGGGCACCGATATGCTCCTGTTCAATGAACCGACCGGCACTCATGTTCCCAACGTACATTGCATCGATCTTCTCACCGGAAAGCTGGGCATCATTGAGGGCGAGGGCACCGGCTTCCACGAAGAGATCTCGGAAGGATTCCGACCATTTCTCACCGAATCTGGTGCAACCAATACCAATTACTGCCACGTCTCTCATGATTGCATCACCAGTTTTCCCTTGTGCTGGGCATAGCGTGCATAATCAAGGTAAATGGGATTCTTGAGTTGCTGCTCCACGCCCGGTGCAGCATCGCGCCGGAATGAATCTGACAGGATCGCATCGGTCACCTCAATATCAAAAGCATCGCTGCCTGCACCGGATCCGAACGAGCAGACAAAGATGGTATCGCCCGGCTTTGCGATGTCGAGTGTCGCTGCAAGACCAACGGGTGATGCACCGGAGTAAGTATTACCGAGGCGTGGCACCACAAGGCCCGGCTTGATCTGGTCGGCAGAAAAGCCTAGGTCCTTTGCGGCTTTCTGCGGGAACTTCGCGTTAGGCTGGTGGAAGACAGCATAGGTGAAATCCTTCGGAGTCTTTTTGGTCTGCTCCAAAAGGAGGTTGCTTGCACCTTTCACGTGCTTGAAGTACCCGGGATCACCGGTGAACCGTCCGCCGTGGCGGGGGTAATCCTGTCCTTCGCGGCGCCAGAAGTCTGGTGTGTCGGTGGTGAACGAGCAGGTGTGGTGGATTGTTGCGATTGGGTCGTTGTTCCCGATAATGTACGCCGCACCGCCCGCTGCTGCGGTGTACTCGAGCGCATCTCCCGGTGCACCTTGCGAGACATCAGAACCGATGGCAAGCCCGTAGGGGATCATTCCGCTCTTCACCATGCCCATGCAGGTCTGGATAGCGGCTGTTCCCGCCTTGCAGGCGAATTCGAAATCTGCTGCGGTCATGTTTGGAGTTGCACCGATGGCCTCCCCGACCGTACAGGCAGTAGGTTTCACCGCATACGGGTGTGACTCGCTGCCTACGTACACAGCCCCGATCTCTTTCGGGTCAACATACCGGCGCAGAAGTGCGTTCCTTGCCGCTTCGACAGCGATCGTTGCTGCATCCTCATCAAGGTCGGGAACAGACTTTTCAAAAACCCCGAGTCCTCCGGTAATGTCTGCAGCATTTGCGCCCCAGACCCGGGCAATCTCTTCAACCTTGATACGATATCTCGGTATATACACACCGTAAGTAATAATTCCTACCATTCTTTGTCCCTCAGGGTACTCACGATTTTGTCTACATCCATGCTCGTACACATCACCGTGATGCGATCGCGTTCCGCCATCTTCTCCACGATCGGGTGGACGTCTGCGGCTTCTATGCCCTGCAGCACCACGCATCGCGGCTTGAACGGCGTTACCCGGATTGCAACCATCGGTGATTTTCCGGTCGAAACGTTGGTAAAGACCAGCGCCCGTTCCGTGCTCCAGCCATAGATGCGATTGAACTCATCGGATGAGAGTTGCATGATCGCATTCAGGCTGTTGACCACGGTATAGCCGAAGATAGCTTGGTCAATGGATCCGCAGAGTAATGTGCACCCGATCGCTTCTGAAAAATCTTTCAGCGGTACGGGTGAACCATACTCGTGGAGGTCATAGATCACGTCATCATCAACTGCCGAAAAGAGCATGGTTGAGTATTTTTCAATGTGTTTACCACCGGTCTCCTCATCTGTGCTGAGGAGCGTATCGACTATCTTGCCGACAACAGCGGTTCCGGGGCTTTTTCTCCTTCCGCTCTCGTAATCACTGATTACGGATGGTGAGACGCCGAGGCGTTCTGATAAGACGCCGGGGGCAATCTCGAAGTTCATGCGCCATTTTTTTAACGCATGCCCCGGTGAGTCCGACAGCGTAATTTCACCAGCCATCTTTTCAGCAAGCTGGTTCCGCTTTCCGGATTTCATGCTCAATTAGATCCACTCATAGTGTTAAATAACTAACGAACAGGGATTCGACAGTGAACGAATAACGACGGAGAGTTTGCAGAACAGCAACCCATAAATAATAAGCATCTCAATTTTGATAAGCATGATACCAGCAGAAGATCTCCAGTGTCTCAAGACAATTGCACTGCGGGGAGGCTGCAAGGGCCCGATCTTTGTCTCATCTCAGTCCATTGGTGAGATTCTTGCGATCAGCCCGCAGACGGCTTCCCGGCGATTGAAAGGGCTCGAAACGCAGGGTTTTATTACCCGGACGATTACTGCGGACGGCCAGCATGTGACGCTGACCGGGACAGGAGAAGAGGAACTCAGGAAGGAGTACCAGGAGTACAGCCGGATCTTTTCTGAGCATAACAAAGGATTTGTACTGAACGGTACCGTAGTCAGCGGTATTGGCGAGGGAAAATATTACATGAGCCTTGAAGCCTATAAGCAGCAGTTCAATACCCATCTCGGGTTTGAACCTTACCCGGGCACGCTCAACATACGCCTCTCCTCTTCAAGTATACCGGTACGCAAGAAGATAGAGGCGCTCAACTGGATCCGGATCAAGGGTTTTTCAACTGATGGCAGGACTTTCGGTGATGCCAAGTGCCTTCCATGCCGTATAGGGAATATTTCCTGCGGGATTGTTATGCCGGGAAGAACGCATTACCCCGCAGATATCATTGAAGTGATTGCACCCATGGCCTTACGCCGGAAATTGGGCGTGGAAGATACGGATACGGTAACAGTTGAGGTGGATCAGTGATTGATGAGGCACTCGCAGCGCTCCGTGACGGGAAGTTCATCCTCCTCTACGATTTCGATGACCGGGAAGGCGAGACAGATTTTGCGATCCGGTCCGATGCGGTCACACCTAAGCATATCGTACAGATGCGAAAGGATGGCGGTGGATTGATCTGCACAGCAGTCCATCCAACCGCCGCCCAACGTCTCGGTCTTCCGTTTGCCAGCGATGCTCTCAGGGCAATTGCCGTAGCGGAACGGGAAGGCGACATCCCGTACGACCGGAAGAACCATTCCTCCTTTTCGCTCTGGGTGAACCACCGCAACACATTCACCGGTATCACTGATCGTGACCGTACCCTGACCGTCAACGCGATAGCTGAACAGGTGAAGCGTGCACTCAATGGCGGCAGCGTCAGCTTCCACGAGACTTTCCGCACACCGGGTCACATGGCACTCCTGCGGGCAGCCGACGGTCTTCTCGATGTGAGGAAGGGCCAGACCGAGCTCTCAATCGCAATGGCCGAGATGGCGGGAATCACACCGGCGGTCACCATCTGTGAGATGCTGGACGACGAATCCGGCTACGCGCTCTCAAAGGCGGATGCAAAACTCTATGCCCGCAAGCATGGGCTCGTGTTTGTTGAAGGGCCGGAAGTGCTGGAGCGGTGGGAGAAGGATAAGGTCGGGAAAAAATAGAATTTTCTTTTTTTATAAGCGATACAATTTATTTCCCTATACGGTAAACTGAAGATCAAAATTTTAATGCGGACATTCGTCAGGCTTTCCCCTTGATCATCCGTGTAACCTGCTCGCGGATCCGGATAAATGCGGGATCCGCCGGATCCCGGGGATAGGGGAGATCGATCTGCAGGATATCAGACACAACCGCCGGCCTCCCGGAGAGAATGACAATCCGGTCCGCGAGATAGATCGCCTCTTCCGGGTTATGCGTGACCATGAGAAAGGTGGTCTTTAAGTCCAGCCGTATTCTCAAGACCTCATCTTCCAGTTCCCGCCGTGTGAATGTGTCAAGCGCAGAGAACGGTTCATCCATGAGGAGGACTGAGGGTTTGATGGCCAACGCCCGGGCAACTGAGGCCCGCTGCTTCATCCCGCCGGATAGCTGGTGAGGGTAGGAGAGTGCAAATGCGTTTAAGTGGGTGAGATCCAGAAGCGATTCCGCCCGTTTCACGATCTCCTCTTCTGGCAGATTTTGCACGGAAAGCCGCAGGCCGTACACAATGTTCTCATATACCGTCAGCCACGGGAAGAGGGCATGGTCCTGGAAGACCATGGCTGCTGATGGTTTTCTGTCTGTGTTACCTGATGTCTGGTCTATCCTGCCAGCGTCCGCATAATCGAGGCCCCCGATGATCCGGAGCAGCGTGGACTTGCCGCAACCGGATGGTCCCATTATGCAGACGATTTCCCGGGCAGCGACATCAAAAGAAACCCCGGCAAGAGCGGGACAGGATTTTTCACTGTCCCGGAACGTCTTTGTGATCCCGTCAAGGGAGAGAACCGGCTCCATCATTCCCTCCCCTGCCAGCCAAAGAGCCGTTCCTGTCCTGCCCGGAAGAGGGTATCTGCTCCGAGGCCTATGATGCCGATGATGATCATGCCGGCGCCGATCACCTGGAGCTGGCCGAGGTTATAGGCATACATGATCAGATAACCAAGGCCGGCAGTTGTCCCGGGCAGCATCTCAGCCGCAACCACGCACATCCAAGCCACGCCAAACGAGACCCGGAGACCGGTCCAGATCACGGGAAGTGCCCCGGGAAGGATGACGGTGCGGAGCTTCTCAAACGTGGTAGCATGGAACGTGTCCGCGACTTCGATCCACCGCAGGCGGACTCCCTGCACCCCGTCAACGGTGTTGATCAGGATCGGGAAGAACGCACCCATGCCAATGATGAAGAGGATGGAATGGAAACCGATACCGAACCATGCGATGGCAAACGGCATCCAGGCGATCGGGGGGACCGGGCGGAGGATCTGGATGGTGGGGTTGAGATATGTCTGGACTTCTTTTGACCAGCCGATGAGGAGGCCGAGCGGAATGGCAAAGGCTGCTGCACAGAGGAATCCGGTGAGGACCTCTTTGAGGCTTTGGATAGTGTTCTGGATCAGGGACTCGCCGCCAAGAACCGGTGCTGCCGGCTGGAGCAGTACGGAAAAAATTTCACCGAGCCGCGGGAGGATGTAATTGTTCTGTATCAGGAGGGCGACGCCTTCCCAGACTATCAGGAGGATGACGATGAGTGCCAGTCCTTTGCCGTATTCACGGATACACTGCTTCGAAATCAGTACCATAAAATTTCACCGAGATATTCTCATATGCAAACGCTTCGCGTACCATGTCTTCCTGGATCGAGCTCTGGACCGTGGCAATAACCACGGGTCTGCCGGTAGCAGAGCGGCCTTTCACCCACGTGACAAAGCCCGTCCAGTTATTACAGGGTGCCCCGTTGTCGACAACCAGCCCCGAGCCCCCGGTATTGATAGACTGGATGATGGATGACGGGTTGTTAAGACCGATCTGTTGTTCTGCCGGGACCGATCCCACAAAGGCACCATCAAGGGCCTTCTGGCCGATCGTGGTCATGATACCCCCACCGGACTGACCGGGGATGAGGTTGACATGGGCAAACGTTTTCCCTTGAACAAACAGCGTGCAGGAGACCGGGCGGGAGGCTTCCGGATCATCGGGGACAAGGCAGAAACCGTACCGGTCACAGAAATACGCAGAATCCTTGACCATGACATAGAGGGGTGCATAATTATCGGTTGATGGGATATAGCCAAGCCTGAGATTCGGTACGTTCATGTCCGCTATGGGGACCGATGAATTCGTCAGGTACTGCGCCCCCTGGCGTGCAACAGCAGGATCCATCATCGACAGAGGATTGTACGTACTGTTCGGTGTCTTACTGATAACGCTCTGTACAATAGGATTCGGGGGGGTCCGCACTCGCCGTAAAGGCAATGTTGGCAAAGGCGTGCTTTTCGACATCAAGCGGCTGAAGCGATCCCACGGGTGTGAGGATTGGGTTCTTTCCATAGACCCAGGCAGCGGTGATATTCTCTGCCAGTGCCGGGTTCTCTTGGGTGCGGTTTATCGCCGCTGTTGTGAGAGCGGAGAAGAGGGCAGAGGTATTCGGGTTTTTTTTGATGAAATCGTTCCGCAGTACCATTACATTGATAGCCTGGTCATTCCATTTTCCCGGGGGAGGGAGATCGGATGGGACCGCGATACATTTTCCAATGCCGGAGAGCTGGGCATTCGAGACCACCGGTTCCCAGATCAGGAACGCATCGATCTGGCCGGTATTGAGCAGTTGGCCCATTGAGCCGGTGGAGGCGTATAAAAGAGACACTGAAGGGCGATCGTCAACGGGTTGGACAAGCCCAAGCATTGTACTGTAATAGAGCAGAAAGATCAGAGATGCCAGAACACATCCTACGATGATGAGCCACTGGAATGGTGTGATTCGCTGCATGAATGGATCGCTATCGGATGTGTACGAGCTCCGGATATATATGCTGACGGTTTTTTATCGCACCGCAGGGAGTGGTGAACAGTATTATTCAGCCGCTCCCTGCACCATTTCATTATTCTTATTAGCTTTCCAGCCCCAGTTTTTACTCACATGAAAGTCCCGCTTACCGAACTTGAAGACCGGTTGAAACGTTTCCGGGACCGGATGGATAGCACCAGTCCCGGCTGGGAGCTTGCAGCCATTGTCGGCAAGATCCCTCTCTATTACTTTACGGGTACCATGCAGGACGGACTCCTGCTCATCCCGCAGGATGGCGAAGCTGTCTTCTGGGTACGACAGAGTTTCGAGCGGGCAAAGATTGAGTCGCTCTTTCCCCATCTCCGTGAGATGAAGAGCTACCGGGATGTGGCTGAGGGTATGGGGAGCCTCTCATCGACGGTGTATCTCGAAACGGACCTGATGCCGATTGCCCAGCTCCAGCGACTCCAGAAGTACCTGCCGTTTACCGATGTGAAATCTGTTGATGAACAGGTTGCAGCGGTCAGGTCAGTGAAGAGCCGGTATGAACTCTCCTTGATGGAACACGCCGGGAAGATCCACCGCCATGTGCTTGAAGACTGCATTCCCCGGATGCTTGCAGAAGGGATCGATGAGGTCGGGCTTACCTGTGATCTCTATACACTCATGGTGAAGGAAGGTCATCAGGGAATTATCCGGTTTGGGATGTTCAACGAGATGCTGCTTGGACAGATCGGATTTGGCACGAGTTCCATATCTCCTACCTGCGTCAATACGCCGGGTGGTATCTTCGGTATGCACCCCTCCGTCCCGCTGATGGGATGCCGGGAAAAGAAACTGAAGAAGGGTGATCTGGTGGTCATCGATATCGGGTGCGGTTACAAGGGGTACCAGACCGACAAGACCATGAGCTACATGTTCGGCAAAGCGATCCCTGACGAGGCGATACGGGAGCATTATCGCTGTGTGGAAATTCAGGATCAGCTTGCATCGCTCCTCAAGCCGGGTGCCATCCCATCAGAGATCTACACAACCATAATGGAAGGGCTTGAGCCGGAGTTCCTGAACAACTTTATGGGATTCGGGAAACACAAGGTGAAATTCCTTGGTCATGGGGTTGGGCTCTGGATCGACGAGATGCCCGTCATTGCACAGGGATTCGATGAGCCCCTTCAGGAAGGAATGGTCTTTGCCCTCGAACCCAAGAAAGGAATACCAAAAGTCGGGCTTGTGGGTATTGAGAATACTTTTATCGTAACGCCGCAGGGCGGCCGGTCGATCACGGGAAAAAGTAAGGGACTTGTTGAAGTATACTGACGGTCACTATCGTATTATACGAGGTTGGTCACAAGGAGGGGTAATTGAATCGCTTTGTCCTATGACCGTCCACTCACTTTTTTGCCATTTTTTTCAGGGTCTCCTCCGGCAGCATCTTAGCAATGCTCATCTTTGTCGGGCAGCGACCGAGTTTGAGCCCATGTTTCTTGGCCTCTTCCTTGAGCACTTTCGTGTCAAGATCTTTTATCAAGGCACTAAGTTCCTTCTGCTCCAAAGTGGATCGGTGACTAATTGGAACCGGGAACAATAAGGTTTTCCACTCACAAAGGTTGATGGAGACTGTTTTAATCTGCCTGCACTTCTGTCATTTCCCCGAGCTTCTTCCCCCAGACAAGAAATCCGGTGTACTCCGATGAGAAGGTCCCCTCTTCGATACGCTGATGGAGCTCTTCCCTGATGGTAATCCCCTCATCGTGTGTTATCATCCCGGCCTGTTCTGTCCGGTTAAGTAAAACAGGAATATCGAAAACGTGTTCCGCAAGAGAAAAATCGGTCAGCGCCAGGGTACGGGGCACTGCATGGATATCAGCAATCCTGCATTCCGAAAATATTCCGGGAAGGTCTCGCCCGATCCGACCCGAGGCAAAACTGTCGCGCCAGAACCCGGCAAGCCGGGCTGCGAGATCCTGATTATCAAGACTGATCGAAAATGTGTCCCAGTCGTTATCGAAGGCTATCAGTGTACCCCCCGGTTTTAAGATGCGGGCGAGTTCATGAATCCCCTGCTCCGGTTCATGAACGTGCTGGAGCACCCTGTCAATCCGGCAGGCGTCGAATATTCCGTCCCGGCAGGGAATATTCGTGATATCCCCTCTCACCAGCAAACACCAGTCCCTGATCCCCTTAGTTCGTTCTGCTGCACGAGCAAGAAGGGATCCGCTCATGTCAAGCCCAAAAAACTGACACTTTTCCGGTAAGCAGGAGGCAAGGGTAACGAGATCGGTTCCCGCACCACACCCGGCATCCAGTACATAGTCCGGATCTGCATCTGCGATGATCCGGAAACTATCTTCCTTGATTTCGTGAAAGAACGGGATACCGGCAATCAGATCAAGACACTGGTGACATGCATGGGTATCTCCCGAATTGTCCACATCCCGGAAACCGGTAGCAAGGGACTGGCGGTTTTGCATGGCCGCATGCCGGGTTGGTAAAGCAGCTGAAGGGCGTTTGCTCATAAAAAAAGATTATATCTTGATCTGTGCCAGCGCATCGTATGCTATCTTACGGAATGTTACTGGATCGATGGTGGGATACTGCTCCTTTGCCTTCACAACATCCACACCTGTTCCTGAGGCAAAGGCTTCAATCCGGTCAAGCGTGCGTTCAGCCGTGTCGAGCACCCAGAGATCCCGGGTGTCTTTATCTACGATATTTATCGATTCCACCCGTACTGATACCAGGGGAGCACTTGCCTCATCTTTCCTGTACAGGCTTGGCTTGCCAACAACTGCAACAAAGGCTGGTGTCTCAATCTTTGCCAGCTGCTGCATCGCCTCGGGCTGGTAACTGCCGGCCATGATAAAGAAGGTCCCGGTTGGGTCCACGACCCTCCCGCGATAGAACATATTCTGGTCACCCTGCCGTTGTTTCTCGGTTAAGGTGCCAACGATGAAGATCCGGTTGCAGCGTTCTCCGGTAGGAAGCAGGACAAATGTCGGGCTCTTCTCATCCTCGCCATCCTTGAACTGGTACCGGCATTCCCGCAGCTCGCTGGCAAATACCCGTCGTGCCGGTTCGCGTTCGAATGAGCCCTCTTTTCTTCCCATCTCGTGTGCGGGCGTGCTCATGATGCACCCCCGGCCCGGTTAAGGAGCGCTGTATGCTTTCCGCTCTCAAATGCAACCCGCTCGCATTTATTGACGAGAATGCGGTTATCGATCTCGCGTCCGTGGCAGGTGATATAGCGGCCGAGTACCTTCTCCCTCATCTGGAGGAAGACCTCATCCATACCCAGCGGGTTGTTCTCGGCTATCTCTTTTGCTGCATCGAGTGATATACCGGTGAGCGATTCCACCACATCGCGCTGGAGCAGCACACTGTGCGTCTTTTCGCCGTCATCCAACCACCCCTTGATCCGCAGATCATAGGTAAACTTCGGCTGGATCTCGTGCACGGGGCAGTAGTTCTGGCGCGAGAGAGCACGGTTGCATCCCTCCACCGGGCATCGCTTGATGATACCGGAGCCGGGTGCGACATGCACGATAGCGCCACTTACTGCAGCTTCGCCGCCGTTCACTGCTATATCGCCCTCCTCCTGCATGACCATCGCCGTGTTGAGGTTCAAGGAGAGCCGGCCATTGTATTCGTCAACCTGAGCGTAGAAAATATTGTAGACCGAGCCTGGCGTAAGGCTCTCCCTGCCCGGCTCTTTCCAGATCACGAACTTGATCGTACCGGTCTCATCGCCCAGCAAGCCGGACTGGAGCATCCGTTCGTGCGAGGCATCCCATTCCTGGACGACCTTTGCCCGGATGCTGCCTATGCCGGGGTGCAGTCCGCTGATCGGAACAGTGGCAGGCATGAGGGCCCGGTCCTCTTCGATCTCCTTGATCGTAGTGCCGGAATGGATCTTCAGGCTTGCAATACCCTTAAATTCGTCCACAACTGCGGACTCGATCCGGTACCAGGATCCCAGTGCCATTGCCGGTGCATTCGCTTTTGCCCATGCGACAAAGCGGATAGCACCGGATTCATCGGCTATGATACCACCTTGGGCAATCGCGGGTGATGCGGGAGCTGCGAGTGCCACGATCTTGCCTTCGATCGTTACCCACTCGCCAGGTGCCGCATCAGCAATCTTCTTCTCTGCTGTCCCACTACTGCCCGTACCGCCACTGCCTGCGCTACCACCCGCCCCCATTGACGGGATGTTGAACTCCTTTGCGAGTTCATTGGTCACGCTGCGTTCTGCTTCTGATGGCTGGACGCCAAACTCCTCGATTAGTCTGCGGAGTTTCCCCTCGATCTTTTTGGGATCAATGGTCTGTCCGCTCTTTTGGAACTTACGGGAGATTCTGTCTGCTTGTTCGGAAAAATCCATTTCGTACATCTCCACATAATCATCGGATCTTATCATGTCTATATATTGCGAAGTGTGAATGGCGAAAGTGAAGTCGCGGTAATAGTATTCGCCGTAATGGTCAGGTTTATGTGACCACAGGCAGACTATCTGAGTATGGCAGAAATTAATGCAGACAGCACTATCTATGAACTCTTACAGGCAAAACCCGAGTCTACCGAGGCACTCTTCAAGTTCGGTATGGGCTGTGTAGGGTGCGCGATCGCCCGCGGCGAGACAATCCGCCAGGCAGCAGAGGCACATGGTATCCCGCTGCCCGAACTCGTCAAAGCACTCGGAATTAGTGAGAAGTAAAGAACAATCTATTCAATCTATTTTGTGTTTTGCCTTGATCTCAGCAAGCGAAGCCGATGGAAATTTCTTCAGGTAATCGGCGATTACCGGTTCGTGGAGAAGCGTACATCCCGCACAGTTCCATACCCTGTTCCCGTTGGAGCCCGCTGACCACTGCCCAAGGCTTTCATCGGTGCACGGGTAGAACGGGCAGTAACAGAAATCGCAGCGCTGACCGGCAAAGTGACAGGGATAGTAGGGGCAGTTGTGCGGGGTCCACTCCACCCAGTGCTCGCTTTTAATCCGGCTGAAAACAAAAAATGACGGCTGGTGTTCCTGAATCCCACCGTCGTGAAGTTGTATTGCGTGCGGGATACCGTGGAGTATGGCAGCACGTACCCGGAGTCCGGTCTCGGTCTGCCTCCCGGCATACTGATGCTTAACCTTGCCCTCGCAAGCAGCGATCACCGCATCGGTCGGTGTACCGGTCAGCGGGAGACCCAGCGCTGCAAGGGCTTCTGCCTTTGCCTCGGTTGCCACCATGATCGTTTCGAGCAGGGCGGAGTCTTCCAGACCCTCACTGCTGGTGATGATGATATTAATTGTGCCGGCAGATTCCGGGGGTTCGCGTCGGATCCCTGCGGTAATAAATACCGTCACAAAATCATACTGGAGAATACAACATTGCTGTACAGGTACCGCAGTGAGCAGCCCGAAAAAATTTAGCCCGAGTCCGGCCCCTGCTGCGACCGTCTCCAGTTCCTTTGCTGGTTCGGTACGGGCCCATCCCGCAGGAACGGTGTGGTTGAATAAAGTGGAGACCGGGCGTATGCCACCGTTAATGCCGGTACTTGCAGCGCGGAACGTTCCGCGGATGAAAAGAGTATTGCTATCAGTGAAATATCTCATGCAACCGAATAGCGTGTCCGGTCCTTGAGTTCCTGCTGCTTGCCGGCGTTCCAGCCGGAGACATCCTGCAGGTAACCGGTTACCCTGCTGATCTGGGTGACATCATGGGATCCGCATTCAGGACAGACGGGTTTGCCGCATAGCGGACAGTACTCGATACCTGAGAGGATCTCGTGGGAACAATGACAGTGATCGAGTGGGCACATGATCTCAAGATGCGTTTCGTGGCAATTCGGGCATGGACTCTCCTCAACAATGAGGTGGCAGGTGTGGCACTTGTATTTACGTTCCTTTTCCGGAATCTCGTCTACACTCTTGTATTTTTGTGCCAGTTTCCGATGATCTGCTGTCCAATCCATACTATAACATCGCACAGGTCATTAATAAATATTTAGACGCTGCAGGTCCAACGAACTGCCATTTCACCCACTAATAAGCGCGCATATCCCGATCTGGTTGCAGGGAACCGTTTGTTTATAAATGTTTACGCCTTGCGGACGTGTGCAAATCCCTGTGCTGCGGCTGCAGGATCCTCAGCTTCATAAATCGCGCGGCCAACGATAATTCCGTCAACAAGGTTTGCAACGGTATTGGCATCCCCTCCCTGTGCCCCCACTCCTGGCGAGAGGATCTTCCGGGTGCCTACGATGCCTCGTAATACCTTCACTCTCTCCGGTCGTGTGGCAGGAGCGATGATCCCGTCAGCCCCGCACTCCATGGCGAGCGCAGCGATCTTCTCTGCTGTTCCGCCATGGAAAAAGTCAGTTGCACCGGGATGGCTCATCTCGGCAACCACGTAGCAGGCACCCCCGCAGTCAAATGCCGTCTCAACGCAGGCGAGCACCGAGTCTTTGCCGGTGAAGCCATGGCAGATGATGGAGGAGAATCCTGCATCGAAGACCTGCTCAGCGATGAGCCGGTTGGTATTGGGGATATCGGCAACTTTAAAATCAGCAATCAGCGGAAGGTCATGCTCTGCCATCTCGTCGGCAATGGAAAGTCCGCATGAGAGGATGAGGGGATAGCCGAGTTTGATCGCATCGATGTGAGGGGCACAGGCCTCTGCGATGGATAAGGCAGTTTTCTTTTCCATTACATCCAGTGCGAGGATCAGGTCCGTCATAAAGACCTCCTTTCGAGTACTGCGGCAACCATTACCGGAAGTGTGATGGTTGCATCCCCGTACACGGTCACTGCTTGCGCCTCCTCAGTGATCTTGCCCCACGACCGGGCTTCGTCCAGTGTTGCGCCCGAGAGCCCCCCGAGATCCGGGCGATCACCGGTCAGCTGCACTGCGTAGGAGAAGCCGTTGGGGGTCATGAGCATACTCTGGAGGATGAAGTTCTTCGGTACACCGCCACCGACCAGCATGGCGCCGGCTTTCTTTGCAGTAAAGCAGCAGTCCATGAGGGCCGGCATATCGGCAAACGCATCGACAGTTACCTTGTTGGTCTGGGAGAAGAGCCAGTACTGGAGACCGATCATCGAATCCTGCACCGCGGGGCAGTAGACCGGGATATTATTGTGATATGCGGTGTGCAGAATACCGGATTTTAAATTCTTACCAATATGCCTGAGGAGAGCAGATATGGAAATAATGCTGCCGGGTTCGAGTTCTTCGAATACTTTCTGCATGAACTCCTCGAAGTGCTCGAATGCTTCGTTGGGAAGATAGACATCGTAGATCCGGTTGATCTCATCGTGCCGGAGTTCGATATCGTTGCAGAACGCGGTACCGTGGAAGTGTTTGCAGCCAATCGCTTCGATAATGTCGTGCGTGAGGTTTGCACCGGTCGATACAAGCACATCGATGTGCCCGCCCTTGATAAGATCGGAAACGATTCCTCCCATGCCGGCCGGCACCATCGCGCCTGCAAGCCCGAAGAATTTCGTTGTCTCCGCATCGCGTAGCATCTGGTCATAGATATCAACGGCACGGGCGAGCGATCCGCCATTATACGCCCCGGCCTTTCCCATTGCTACGACCAGTTCATTGACGGTCATCTTTTGCTTTAAGTGGATCTGGGTGACCGGTTCATCGCACTGCTTTGCCATTTGTCCTCTCCCCAATTATGGGTAGATTATTAGTGCGCTTGGATGATAACTGTGTTTTATGGAATGGGTACAATGTCCAGACCTTCAGGCTCTTGTTTTTTAAAAAGGGATCCTGCCTTAGGCCGTTTGATCCCTTGCATGGGGCAGGAGCCTGACTATCAGGATCGCGATAGCGCTGCCGATAATTACCTCAGAGAACCGGAGACCGGCATTCATAACCGGTGATAGTTCCGGATTGATGTGGGAAAAGAACAGGATCACTGCCACGGTGAGGGCAGCAGGTGTAGAATAATCCGGCCGGTCCAGGGTCTGGCATAAAAACACGGCGATGCCCATCAGGAGCACCATCCCGACTGGGTTGAATGGCAGGAATTTTAAATAAACCAGCGAAAGTAGCGCCCCAACAAGCCCGCCAAGTATCTGGAACCGGGCCTTCTCTACGGTACTTTTCCAGTTCTCCTGCATTACCGACACACCGACAATAACTGCCCAGAGTGCTCCGATTGGTGCAAACGTGGAAGTAACGTGCAAAGTGCCGGTAAGATAATATGCCCCGAAATATGCCAGCAGGGAAACGAGTACATAGTGGAGAGCAGTACGGGCAGAACGAGAGATCTTAGTATTAAACGCGTTTTTCATTTCCCGATCTCCTTATACCCGTATTAAAAAAAATTGTCTGCGGAATTATTCATTGTTTATCTCATGGTCATTGGATGTGAGCAGGTTGATCCTTGTACCATTCTGAAATGAACCGGTCCATCATCTGTGCGCTTCCCTGCACAATTTCATCCATAAGGAGCCTTTTTAAAACTCATGAATCTCCCGTTTTTAACCACGTTCTCGTGTTCGATCTCCTTCATGACGATGTATTAGGGTCTGTTTTTATGTCACGCGGCAATCAGTAAGATATTTACCTATTAAGAAATAGTCTATCCACTATGAAAGACGTACGGTTTACCATCAAGAAGCGGGCATTCCCGAGCCAGGGACGTGTGCGTCTCAATCTTGCACACCTCCCTGAACTTGGAATACGTGAAGGAGATCACGTTGATCTCATCAACGAAACTACTAAAAAAACCGTCACTACGACGGTAATTGCCGATACCATGGTACGGGTAGGACACGTCCGTGTGAGTGAAGAGGACTTAAAATCGATTGGCCTTAACGATGACGATGATGTTCTTATAAGAAAAACCCCGCCACTGGAAGAAAAGATCAAAAAGGCAGCAGCAGATGCCAGCAAATCGCTCTCAAAGAGTGTTGATAAACTCGATGCGAGTGTGAAAAAGACCACCGTGGATGTAAAGGCAAGTGCAGCAAAAACTGCAGACACGGTGAAAAAAGAGACAAAGAAAGCATCGGATAAAATCGGAAAAGCTGCTGAAAAAACCGTCAAAGAAGTGAAAAAAACGGTTAAGAAGGCAACCGGGCCTCGCGATGAACTGTAATAGTGCCCGTCTTTAACGTAAAAGCACAAAAACAGTCATGGGATGAATAAATAATGGCAACAGAAGCAGTAATCACCAATCCGGTAATCACCGATACAGTTCTCATGGGGATCCTTGTTGTTCTCGCAATGGTGGTCATATATCTCATTATCAGGGAGATACGCATCATGAAGACTGCCAACCGCACGATAGAGCTGGAACTGGAAAAAGATAAACTCAAACTCTTAAAACAGCACGAGGAGTCAAAGGTCTTTTCGTTTACCCGCCTCTCTCCCGATCAGACCGCCGAGATAAGAAAGGTTGAAGACGATAACACGAGCCTTGAAACGAACATCTACGCAAAGGAAAAACTTATTGAAACGCGGTTAAACCGGCTCGAAAACCTGGTAAAAACAAGAAAACTGGATAATCTTTTGGGAAATATCCAGGAACAGGAAACGAAGGTGAAATAAAACCATGAATCCGGTTATCAACCAGAATCCTAACCAGAACGCGACCGGGGATTCGTTCTGGGATCAGTTCTCCCATATCCCTGGGACGATCGAATCCCGTCTCCCGACGTTCGATAAATCACTTGATGAATATTTTGACCAGAACTTTGCAGCCATCATAGAGGAATGGGATCTTGTAACCGACAGCGATCTCCATAAGCTGGAAACCCGGCTTGCATCAGTGAGTGATGAGATCAGCAGTCTTTATGCAGGAAAGATGAGCATCGAGGGTCGGGCGAAAAAGTTAGATGACCTGATCACTTCTCTGGAGAAGTCGTTATGATCGGCATGAACAATTACCTGAATGCGTATGTTGATCGCCGGATGAAATATATCGTTGACGAATGGGATCTCTCCACACGAACCGATCTCTCTGATTTTACCGGTCGTCTGGATGCCATTGAACAGGAAATCCCCCGCTTGAAAGCATTTGAGCAAACGGCATCTGACAAACTTACCGAGCTGGAAACCCGCGCCAACAAACTCAAAGGGAGGGTCTGAAATGGATCTTTTGGAATTTATCGTCATTGTTGTCATCCTGTGTGCTCTCATTTTCCTGATCTATTACTTCATTCGGGGTGCAAAGGGCGACATCTCTCTCGCCCGCCCGGTAGAAAGCCGCGTCGACGAGTACCTTGACCGCAGGTTCCAGAGCATGGTGCAGGAATGGCAGCTGGTTTCCCATCCAAAACTCCAGCAGTTCAAGGAAAAGCACTACAAGGAGATCGAAAACGACGAAGTCCGTCTCGCTGAATTAAAGAAATACGAATCCGGGATGCAGACCACACTCTCAAACCTGGAGGCACGCCTTGACACTGTGGAAAAAGAACTTGCCCTTAAAGGAACGGCCAAAAAGTAATTCCCCCGATCTCATTGCCGATCTTAAAAAAGAGATTACGGTGATGCGAAAGCAGGGGGAGCCCCCCTTAAAGGATCCCCATAGCTTCGCCCAGTACATGTGCGATCTCTGCTCTACGCCCCACCCGATATCTGATCTCCGGCAATGTGTTCTCTGTGGGCGATGGGCATGTAATTCCTGCTGGAAGGATGAGTTTTATACCTGCAAATCCTGTGCAGGGATCATAAAAATTCACCAGATGAAGGATAAATACTAATTTCTTACTACTTTTTTCCGGTAACTGATCTGTTGTCCCCGACAGACTTTCCATTCCAAAATGGAAAAGACGATCTCCCAGACATTATTCCCATGCACAAAAATGTGTCGCTGTATCAGGCTTGCATATCCTCATCTGTGTGAACGAGGACCGGATAATAAGCAACCGGCATTTATCCGGAACGTAAGGTGCTCTCTCCTGATGCAGGTACTTGTTTCAGTGAATTTATGAGAATCTCAAAAACTTTCAGAAAAAATTTCACTATGTTTAATGCTCTTACAACTAAGTAATGAAATACATAGAGGTACGGTGATACAGTTGTCTGATGGTACGATAACCCCGGAAACCCACAATGAGGGTTCCTTTAAGCAGATCATCAGGGACGAACTATCGGCAGTTCAAAAAAACCGTGCTGAACTCATGACTCCACGTGGCCACAAGGGAATATATTTTTTCGTCCTTTTGTTGTGCATTCTTACTAATGCAATCTTCTTTCTGGTCCGGCCAGATTATTTCGGGCTTTTTATCGCGGCCAGCTTCTATCTCAACATGTTCTATTTTTTCTCACTTCTTATCCCGACAAACTTCCAGAGCGCCAATCTCCCGGCAGCGGATCTTTCACGACTCCACACCTGGCTAAAAGAGATCGGGGTAACCTCAGGTACGACTCGCTTTACCCGGTTGTTTATCAACGCTCTCTTCTTAAACAGCAGGACCCTGTCGCTGGGAATCGGGCTGATCTTTTCTATCGACATTGTTTTTGCTCTCATCCATTTTACCCGGGGCCTTCCGCTCAGGACCACGATCATTGTGCAAGCCCAGTGCGCGATAATTGTCATCTTTTACCTGCTTGTCTGGAAGATGGAACCCTTCTCTACCCGCTATGTAAAAAAAGTAGATGAGGTAAAACGTACCCTCCGCCGGCAAAAACTGCCGCCCCAGCTGGTTACCGGCATGTTCATTTTTGGCTTTTTGCTGGCCATATTCCTGTTTCTGACTACCATGATCTATCTGCCGGGTGTCACCCTGAATGCTTTTTTAAACCAGTCAGATCTGACCGAACTCGGGCATCTCTTCACTCTTCTTGCCATTCTTGCCATCAGCCAGTATTTTATCGTCAGGTATATTCACGGATTTACCAGCAGGTCGATGGCAGATCGGATCTTTGACTTTAAGGAACAATCCTTAACCGAGCTTCTTGAGAGGGAGAATATGTCCATGCCTGAAAATTCGGACTCTTATGAGAATCCTCTCGAGACGAGTGCCCTGTTGCTCGAATCCAAAATCTTCACCTTGAAACGGAATTCTCTTGCCGGCATATTTCCGGTCTTTGTTGTGGACCTTGATTTCTCGGTGTTGATGGACAGCACAACCCTGACTGCAATCAAGGGGTATATTGTTGAGAGAAAACAATGATGGGAATCTGCTTTTCCGGCATTTTGCCACAAAAACTCTAACACGGTACAGATAACAACTGAAAATGGAACGAGTGGTCATTCCAACATATCCTTCAACTACCATCCATGCGGATCTCTGAAATGAAAAGCACCGGATCTTTCTTTAAAATATTATTGACCGGACTCCTCCTTTTGCAAATTCCCTTCGCATCTGCTATCCCGTCCGGCACGACAACTTACTCCATTGTCCACTTGTCAGACACCCAGAACCTTGCCACGTATTACCCGGACACCTACAATCTCACCTTCTCGTATCTTGAATCAATAAAATCTCAATACAATATCTCGGCCATCATCATTACCGGGGATCTCGTGAATACATGGGATAAAAAATCGGAGTGGAACGCATTTTCCCGTGCACGGAACCTGACAACCATACCCATGTACGTAACGGCTGGCAACCACGACACGAACCGGGGAAAGAATTACCAATATTATTCTCAATACACGGGTGAACAGAAGGGCAATTATGTGACTGCGGTTAATGACTTTAATTTCGTTGGTATAAACTACGTAGAAAAATCCCTTGCACCACAGGAATTTCCCGCATTGCGGCAGGCGATAGTCAACGGGTCTCATAATTTCACCATCATCGCTACGCACTACTATATGGGAAAAGATGGCGCTCTCTCTACCCTTGGAAAAGACATCGACCGGCAGTTAATTGTGCAGCCAACCCTCATCCTTGCCGGACATATACAAGGGGATCTCATCAGGGTTACCGACATCAACGGGTATCCGGTGATTGAGGATTTGACCGATTACCAGAATGGTGAACCGGGGGGTTTGAAAAACAAGAATTATTCGGCGGGGACACTCTATACCGTGACAACGGATAATCGCCGGGTAGTGAAGATCGTTTCAGAAACAATCCGGATATTCCCAAAACAATCATTTGATAAAAGGAGGGTTCTCTATGACATCACCGGACAATTTTCCGGTAGTGAGCCCGTCTTACTGCCGCAGCCGGTCTCCTCTCCTTCTGCTACCCGTTTACTTGAGGATACCTGCGACAATGTTCCCGATGGGTTTTTTGATATGCCTGCCCGAATCCCTGATATAATCCTGTGCAAAATCCACCAGATCTCCTGAAAATCCATACTCTTTAATAATTAAAAACAAAATGAACCGCATGGAAAACTGTAGTATTTGTGGAATCTCAAAGGCCCAGATCGTGGGAATCCTCGGAGCGGTTCTTCTCATCGTTGGATGTTTCGTTCCGATATTTTCTATCTCCGTTCTTGGAAAACCCCTGTTGTCGGTCACGTTTCTCTCGGTTGGGTTTAACATTTATGGGGGAGCGCTCATCCTCACAGCGCTTGTCATTATCGGCCTCTTCATTGCAAAGAAAATCCAGGAAGCCCAGGGTGCCGGGATAGCAGTCTTCCTCACGATCCTTGTCTTTTTCGTGGATGCTGTAAGTGGGTATAACGCGATCAAGGATATGGGATTTATTGCATCGTTTGCCGCAGGTTTTGTCAGCTTTGGGTATGCCTGGATCGTTCTTTTGGCCGGTTCAATCCTTGTGGTTGCAGCGCCGTATGTTGACCGTTTGTTCCCGGCCAAGTGATATTTTCATCTGAGAAAATCAAGAGAAAAATTAAAAAAATTACAATTTTTTCCAGACTTTTTTAAAAACAGACTCCACCGGGCCCGTAAAAAAATCCGCAGTAATCGTTCCTAAGTTTTTGCTCCTTTAGGTAATCTCTCCGAGAATATTCCGATATCTAACAGACCGGTATTTTATTGAATCCTTTTTGCGGGAATTTCCGGCAGCCCCATGTGTACCCATCTCCGTTTCATAAGACAGAGTATCTGGCCGGAATCCATTTGTGCTCTCGTGCAGAAATCCGACATATGCCCGAAAAATCCATACACTTTAATCCGTAAAAACGAAAAGCACCCTATGGAAAACTGTAGTATTTGTGGCGTCTCAAAGGCCCAGATCGTGGGAATCATCGGAGCGGTTCTTCTCATTATTGGATGTTTTACCCCATTATATTCAGTCAGTCTGCTTGGACAAACCTTACTATCGGTCACATTTTTAACGGTCGGGTTTGCGATTTTCGGGTGGGCATTGATCATTATTGCCCTTCTCGTTATCGTTCTCCTCGCGATAAAAAAGTACCAGGAAGCGCAGGGTGTCGGAGCAGCCTCCTTGATCATGCTCGTTGTTTTCATCTCAATGGGAATGTCCAATATTAATGATATCAAAAATATCGCGATTGTTGGCAAGCTGGCAGCAGATAGTATCAGCATCGGGTACGCTTGGTTCCTTCTCTTTGCCGGTTCAATCCTCATGGTCATCGCGCCGTATGTTGACTGCCTGGGAAAGACCAAGTAATAATCCATCCCAGCGGAGAAAAAATCCAATCTTTTTTTTAATGCACAATTGATTTCGTAGAGTATTGAAATTGTACCCGGGGAATTGAAAATCCCATTATAGTTACCTTTCTGTTGGTCTCGTGTGGAAAATCCGGATGGTTTGAGATCAGTCAAAAGCAGGACCCCTCTTAGATCATGAGGGGTCCCCCTGCACCCACCCCTGCCAGATCATAAGATGTGGATCCCCAATGTGCCGTGCAGGATCCTTCATAAGGACCCGCACGTTCGTTGCCTACATGATCAAACCGTTAACCGGATCGTTCCTGCCGGAATATTGGCATGCCCAAATCACTCTCATGGAATGACAAAATGAGAAAAAAAAAGAACGGATCCCGAAAAACGGGATATGTTCACTGGAATCAGTACGTGACCACGACTTCGCCTTTCTTCATGAACAGGCCGGCAACGATGCTGATGATGCCGGAGAAGAGGCAGTAGATGCCCAGGAGCAGTATCAATACGAGCGATCCCTCTTTCGGGAGCGGAGCAAAGCCGATCAGGATACCGAATAATACTGCAAAGAACCCGCTGATGCCCAGCAGGACCCGGAATGGCAGATCCTTTAAGGAGTAAGCGATAGCCAGTTCAGCAATACCCGTGATTATCGCCCATGCAGCGATCAGGATGGTTAAGGCAAAGAACATCGCAAACGGTGAGATGAACATGAGAAGTGCAATGATCACCCCTATGATCGAGAGGATGAGGACCCCCCAATGCACCTTGCCGTCCTCGCTGAGAGAAATTGCACCGGTGACAAGCGAGATGATCAATAAGAAGATCCCGATGATATAGGCAAACACTGCCTGCATCCCAATCGGAAGCGTAAAACAGAGTATACCGATGATCACTGCAAAAATACCGCGGGCCAGAAGTCCGCCTTTTGTCAGAATTTCAGGTTCCATAGACAATCAACATCGATTAACGATGGCATGAGATTTAATTATTTCCTGTTTTTATACCTGCGAAAAAGATTTTTTTGATTTTTTCCGGGATTCTCAATTAAAAAAGCGAATACCCCGCCCTCATATTGCTTTCCATTACCGAAATATTTCGGCAGATCGCAGATTATATTCCCATTATTTTATTGATTTGACAATCCCGACAAGAATGAGTATCAGGCCCAGTATTATAAAGAGAAATGCGGGGGATTTCTGGACAAAAAACACTAATGACGGGTTGGTTTTAAGCGAAGGCAGTATGAGGGCACCATACGTTGTAACAGAAGAAACGATTACCCCGCTGTACAGGAATTCACCCGGGAGGAAAAATGAGATTCCCCCGATAGCGAGTAATACTATACCGATCATAATTGCAAATCGTACCAGCGTCATTGTGCTCCTGAAAAGAAGTTCTTGCAGAGAAGTGATATATTTTTGGATACGAAATCCCCGGCCATGGATGATAACCCGAATCCATTATCTAAAAAAAAAGTACCCCAAATATTCCGACTTATCCCGCCCGGACACTGATCTCCATATCTGCAATTTTCCGGTACACCATCGCTTTCTTAGACTGGGTCCACCGGTCGAATACCAGTGACTGGAATGGCTGCCAGATCGTCACCCAGCAGAAAATCACCAGCACATTCTCAACTACTTCCGAGATGGCGTTTCCCTTGAACTGGGAACATATAGCAATGCCGATAAATGAGGGTAAACAAACGGCAATTGTCAGCCGGAATTCGCGGAGCCCGACCATCTGGGTAAGTAACATGTCCCGCTGTACTTCCCCCGCACGGAGATGGAAATGGGATCTGATAGCAGAAATGATGGTGTTCTGCCGGTCCGGTGTCAGCTCGGATGCCGGGATCACGATCTCAAGATGGTTGCACATCTCCGCATGCTCTCCTTTCGGTGCTGCGAGCACTTCATGGAAGATATCGTTCTCAGCACGGTCTGATAACTCCCGGTTGCTCTCGGGCGTTGGATCGTCCGCGTCATAGAAATGAGCGATAGTCCGGAACGCTACTGACGTGCCATTTCTTTTCTGTTCGTTATTGTTGTGCATTTCTTGATTCCTCTCACTGTTGTTAATCCCTTTTAAGCCAGCCGGGATTAAAGTACACCCACGCCGTCGGCACCATCACAAGACCTACGATCGTAACCATCCGCAGCAGGGTTGCCGGTCACAGGGTTATGCGTATGCTGGTAATGAGAGTTCCATGGTGCCTGCACAGATCAGAGCGATCTGCTCCGGGTTTGTTTTTTCCGGTGTAGTAGGTATGGCGGTTCAACCGAGACAGGCAGGATTTACCTGTATGAACGATCGTCATCACCCTTTTGATTTATAAATACCGTTTCTCGCGTTCCTGCATATTTCCGATGAGCGATCACCGGCAAGGTCCGGTATCTGAGACAAACCTTGTGGGACACACACTTCATTTCCGCTGTTTCGCATGTATATCCGGTATTAACTGATGGATGAGAATGTGCGGTGAGGTTGCAGCTGGTGTCCTCACAGATGAATTTTATGCATCTACCGGTATCTCTGCAAATCATAATTATTAAGACTACACGCATCCATCGATAATTTATAGAAACGATGAGATAAGACCCGGATAAAAATCCAGGATTATATATGAAAAATCAATCATGAATTGCTCAGGTTATATCGAGCTCACAGAAGAAAATGTCATTAACATGTGCAGGAATTACTGCACAGGAAATACGAACCGGCAAAGATGCTGATTAAGAGTCCAGATGTGTGAAAGGATGGAAAAAAAAATTGCAACTCTGCCGGAAAAAATGCCCGGGCGAGCCAGAACGGTTTCGAAAAAAAATACTAAAAAAACGAAAAAGAACGAGAAGAGCCCCACAGACTCCCCCATCATCACACATTCTTTACGGGATAATGCTGAAGAACAGCTTGCACATTCCCCACAGCGCTCTTTTGATTTGAAAGTCCAGACTCCAGAAAAATTAATCCACGAACTCCAGGTTCACCAGATCGAGCTTGAAACCCAGGCAGAAGAACTCAGGAGAGCTCACCTTGAATTAGAGGAGTCCCGGGACCAGTACCTTGACCTGTATGATTTTGCTCCGCTTGGCTATCTCACCCTTACTGATAAGGCATTGATCTCACAGGGGAATCTCTCAGCAGCCAACCTCCTTGGAATTGACCGCAGTACAATGATCAATGCACGATTCAGGAAATGGATCGTTGTTGAAGACCTTGAAACCTGGGATGGTTACTTCACAAACCTGTTGAAATCTGAAAAGAAACTGACGACCTCTCTCATGCTCAAACGGGGTGATAAGGCTACCTTTACAGCGCGGTTGGAAGGCGTCCGCAGAACTGACAGTAATGGGAGATCATCTATCCGCATGGCAATCAGCGACATTACCGATATTAAGATTGCAGAGAGGGCCCGTCGCGAAAGCGAGGAGCTCTTAAAAACGGTGATCGAGCTCCTCCCGGTGGGAGTTTTGATTCTGGACGAGCAGGGTGCAATCCTCGCGATTAACCCGGAAGCTGAGATGATCTGGGGCGGGATACACTCGGTGGGTATGGGACAGTCCGCTGAATACAAGTGCTGGCGATTAGAGGACGGGACTCGGATCGGGGCCCATAAATGGGCAGGAACACGGGCAATTAAGAAGGGCGAAACCACCATCGAAGAGCAGATAGAGATCGAGTGTTCCGGTGGCGTTCACAAGATTGTCCTCAACTCCGCCCTGCCCCTGCGGAGGAGTGACGGGCTTATCTGCGGTGCTGTCGTGGTTACCCAGGATATCACCGAGGGAAAAGCGGCAGAAGAACAGATACGATGGCTGGCGAGTTTTCCCGAGCTGAACCCGGTTCCGGTCATTGAGCTCAATGACGAGGGTGTTATTACTTTTGCAAATATTGCGACCAGTACGACTCTTAAGGAACTTGGTCTCTTGTATGATCCCGCTCTTTTTATTCCGGAGGACAAAGAAGAGATCCTCCGGTTGCTCAATGAAGGATTCAACTCCCAGATTTACCGGGAAGTCACCCTTGGTTCCGAAACTTTCGGGGAAAATATCACGCTGGATGATGGGTTAAAGGTAGTACGGATTTACGCCCGGAATATTACCGAACTAAAAAAGGCCGAGCAGGAGCTTAAGGAGAGCGAGGAGTTCAACCGGAGCCTGGTGGAAAACCTGCCTGATTTTATTGTCGTATGTGGACCGGACCTGAATATCCTGTATGTAAATCCGGCTACTGAACGGGGGCTGGGACGGGATGCCAGCAAAATTGCGGGCTCATCTGTGCTCGGGTATATTCCCCAGGAATACCATGACCGTGTCACTAAGAAAATTGCAGCCCTTTTTGAGGGAGATACACTTTCTATCCACGAGATTGAAATCCTTACAGGACATGGCCCTGTTATTTCTGTAATCGTCAAGGGCACGCAGATCCCGTATCATGGCAGTCCTGCTGTTCTCCTTCTCCTTACTGACATTACCGGGAAAAAGGTTCTCGAGGACGCGTTGAAAAAAGAAGCCGCGAAGCACTTACTGCTTTCCAATGCGTTCCAGGCCGCCAACAAAAAACTCAATCTCCTCTCCATTATCACCCGGCATGACATTAACAGTCAGCTGACTGTAATGCTGGGATACCTTGCCCTGCTCAATGAAGATAATTTAAGAAATCCATCCCATGAGATTGTCCAGAAGATTATCAAAACCTCACGGCGGATCTATGATTTGATCCAGTTCACAAAGACGTACGAAAAGATCGGGATCGATTCCCCGATCTGCCGGGATGTAAGGACATTGGTGGAAACCGCAATGCACGGCGTTTCTGGCACAGTCCGGTTGGAAAACGATCTCCCCCCCGGCAGGAAAATTTTTGCCGATCCGCTTATTGTCAAAGTCTTTTTCAACCTGATAGATAACGCGGTGCGATATGGAAAAAAAATAACAACACTCCGGTTTTATGGAGAGGAACGGGGGGACGACTATGTTATTATCTGTCAAGATGACGGGGTTGGAATTCCTGCCGATCAAAAAGAGAAGATCTTCGAGCGCGGGTATGGGCAGAACACCGGTCTCGGTCTTTTCCTTGCCCGTGAGATCCTTTCCATCACGGGTATCACCATCAAAGAAACCGGTGAACCGGGAAAGGGGGCCCGGTTTGAGATCACGGTATCAAAAAACATGGGGCGGATTGGAGAAACAAATCGAAAGGTTGACTTTAGGGACACCACAGAGAAAGAACTACACGGAAAACTCAATCCGGCACCTGCTTCAAGTGCACCAGACCACGACTGATATCCGGTGCAAAATTGATAGGGGGGATGTTACGATGTCACCCTGTCCTGCTCACTCGTGCTGTTCCCGAACCGGTTTTTTGTGATGCACAAACTAAGAGGGAATATACTCGGGATTAGCATCGCAGGATGGATCGTATATACCCTCTTGGTTCCCGGAGCAGGTAGTTCAGGGGCGGAATACCGATGAATAAATACCGTATTTTCATTGTTGAAGACGAAACAATCGTTGCAAACGATCTCAAAGAGACGTTGATCAACCTTGGGTACACTGTCGTGGGAACCGCCAGATACGGGGAGGTCGCTCTTGAAAAAGTTGTTGAGACCAACCCCGACCTCGTGCTCATGGATATCCATCTTGCCGGAAAGATGGACGGTATCCAGGCCGCAGAAGAAATTCACAAAAAGAGCTATATTCCGATCATCTATTTCACGGCATACGCGGACAAGGAACTGCTTGACCGGGCAAAACTTACCGATCCATACGGGTATATTATCAAGCCCTATCATGAGCGGGAACTCCAGTCAGCCATAGAGGTGGCGCTCTATAAGAACTCGTTTGATCGGAAAATCAAAGAGAGCGAGGAGCGGTTCCGCCTGCTGCTCCAGCATGTCCCATCAGTGGCGGTTCAGGGTTACCGAATGGATGGGACTGTACAGTACTGGAACGATGCATCCGAGCATCTCTATGGATATACTGCGCAGGAGGCTATCGGAAAGAATCTTGTAGATCTTATCATCCCGCCGGAAATGCAAGACGATGTCAGGAAAGCGATAGCGTTCATGGCAGAGACCGGTCAACCTGTCCCTGCATCAGAACTGTCCCTCATGAGAAAGGATGGATCCCGCGTTTTAGTGTTTTCCAGCCACGCAATCGTCAAACGGTCACAGGGCGAAATGGAGCTGTTCTGTATTGACATTGATCTTACCGCTCGCAAGCGGGCAGAAGACGCTCTCCGTCAGGCAAACAAGAAACTCAAACTCTTATCCAGCATCACCCGGCACGACATTACCAACCAGCTCACGGTGCTCGCGGGGTATCTTCATATCCTGGAAAATAAGCGGCACGACCCCTCATTCGGTGAGTATTTTAGAAAGGTTGCAGTTGCTGCACAGCGGATCTCGTACTTGATCCGGTTCACCAAAGAATACGACAACATTGGCGTCAATGATCCGGTCTGGCAGGATTGCCGCACACTCGTAGACCCTGTAGTAAAACAAGCCTCGCTCGGACAGATCACCGTGAAAAACGATTTTCCTGCCGGTGCTGAAGTGTTCGCCGACCCGCTCCTTGTCAAGGTCATTTACAACCTGATGGATAATGCGGTACGATACGGCGGGAAGATCACTACCATACGGTTTGCCGTAGAAGAACGCGACGGCCATCATGTCATGGTGTGCGAAGACGATGGGGCCGGTGTCGTTGCAACCGACAAGGAAAAGATCTTCGACCGGGGTTTTGGGAAGAATACCGGTCTTGGTCTGGCACTATCACGGGAGATCCTTGCGATCACCGGCATCAGTATCCGGGAGACCGGGGAGCCGGGGAAAGGGGCACGTTTCGAGATGGCGATTCCCAAAGAGGCATGGCGGTCCGGTAAGAAACCGCAATAAGCAGATCGTCAATTCCTGCCTTGCATTGTGTTACCGGATTTATTCTTCGGGATTAGTCCCTCTGTTCCTTTGCGAAAAAAACCCATTATTCCGGCGCCCTGGACCGCCAGAATCCATGAAGAAGCATTCTTATGGAAAAAAGTCCCTTCCCTCTTAACGGGTTTTGATATGCATGAGTGAAAGTTCTTCATCCCCGAAAATGTCTCCCAAAGACCTGATGATCGTGATTGTGATCTCTCTCGGCTCATTCATGGCCGGTCTTGATGCCACGATTGTAAATATTGCCCTTCCTGCGATTGCAAAATCCCTTGACGTTTCTACCGTGACTGTATCATGGGTACTCAACGCGTACCTGATCGTTCTTGTCAGTCTCCTGCTCGCAGCATCGCGTCTCGGGGATATGAAAGGGTACCGGACTCTTTTCCTTGGTGGTTTTGCACTCTTCACGGTCGGGTCTGCTCTCTGCGGACTATCGCCAACAATTGACATCCTTATCTTATCAAGAATGATTCAGGCTGTCGGGGGGGCGGTCATCTCGGCGTTGGGAGCAGTCATGGTCACTTCGTATCTTTCCTCCTCCCTGAGGGGACAGGCGCTTGGCATTGTTGCCATGTTCACCATGCTCGGAGCCGCTCTCGGCCCGGTTGTCGGGGGTTTTCTCACCAGTGTATTCAGCTGGCAGTATATTTTCTTAGTGAACCTGCCGGTGGGAATCATTGCAATCATACTCGGTATGCACATCCTCCCGAACCTGGCACCCGTCACTCCGAAAGCAAAGATCGACATTCCCGGAGTCCTGCTGGTCTTTATTGCGCTGGGCTCGCTCATCATCGGCCTGACCACGGTGCAGGGTAATAATCCCCAGCTTGGGATGATTGCTCTTGTTGTATCGGCGATCTTCTGGATCCTCTTTATTGTGCAGGAACGCCGGGGAAAAGAGCCACTGATCAATACCAGCCTCTTTGCCAACCGGGCGTACTCGTTACAGAATGTGAACGTGATGCTCATCCAGATGGCGATGGCCGGCGTCATGGTCATCATGCCCTTCTATCTTGAGATGGTAAAAAAGATCCCCGCGGGTAATGCGGGCACGATCCTGCTCACCTTACCGGTCGGCATGATCCTGACTGCTCCCCTTGCAGGAAAGATATCAGATGTGATCGGGACAAAAAAACCGATCATCACCGGTTTTGCTCTCTGTGCGGTGTCCCTGTTTTTCCTCTCAACAATCTCTGCCGAGACGAGCGTGGGGCACATCGGGGTCTACCTGTTCTTACTCGGTGCGGGAACCGGTATAGCGTTCTCCCCGTTGAACAGCGCGGTTATGGGGGAGTGTCCGGTACAGGACCGGGGGTCCACGAGTGGCCTTGTCAAGATGATGACGAATCTCGGCTCATCGCTCGGTGTCGCGGTGGTGATGCTCGTCGCCACAATCGCAGCCGGACCGAAACTTGCACAGGTTTCATCTCATGCACTATCGTCAAAGGATCTCGCGGGAGCGTTTGACGCTGCATTCCTGTTCTGTATGGTTTTAGAGATCATCGGCATTGTGCTGATGCTTGCAGTCGCCGGGAAGGAACCCTCAGAAGAGAGTAGCGGTGAAGTTGGGATCGGGTTTTAGACACCTTCTTTTTTCCTGTGACAGGAGATTACTCCCATGCATCAGTCGGGGGTTGTATCTGCAAACTCATTGGGCATGTCCCGCTCGCGTTTGATCCGGATCGTTCTCATGGACCTGCTGTCAGTACACCGCGCTCACAGGAAGAATAATCCCGGATAGAAAATCGCCACCTTTTTATGAGTCTGTAATAGAGATCTCTGACAAAGAGCAACCTGCATATGTCTGAAAAACCGGTCCTCCAGAATGGAACTGTCTTAGACGAGGTTGTGTACCGGGCTGCGGGGGTTCATCCCCAAAACACCGCAGGGACGATCCTTATCGTTGAGGACAGCCGGACACAGGCTGAATATCTCCGCGCTATTCTTGAAGATGAAGGGTATCATACGGTTCTCGCGACGAATGGCAGCGAGGCCCTGGAACAGATCGCGATTGTTCGTCCTATGATGGTACTCACGGATATCATCATGCCCGGCATGGATGGGTATGAACTCTGCTGCAGGATAAAGCAGGATAAGAAGTGTTCAGATATCCCGGTTATTCTTGTTACCCGGCTTTTTAATCCGGAGGATGTGATCAAAGGACTGGCATCCGGGGCTGATGATTTTATCATCAAACCTTTCGAGCCGGGTTATATCCATTCCCGTATTCGCACTATCGTATCCCACCTGGGAAAGCCGGGTCTGGATGAAATGTATCCCGGGTTTGAAGTGACCGTTGCTGATACCACATACAGAATCTCTGCAAGCCGTCTGAAAATCTTTAATATCCTCCTGTCCACCTATGAGGCGGCAGTGAATAATAATCAGGAACTGCAGGAGGCACACGAGCAGTTGAATGCCTTTAACGAGGAGCTGGTCTCTTCCAATGAACAGCTGGTCCAGGCAGCAAACGATCTCAGGAAATCAAACCTGGCCCTTGAACAGGAGAATGCGGAACGAAAACGAGTGGAAAAAGCCCTTGCTGAAGCAAATAACAAGCTGAACCTCCTCTCAAGCATTACCCGCCATGACATCAACAACCAGCTCCTGATACTCAACGGGTATGTAGAATTGTTACACGGAGAAATTTCTGATCCCTCTCTTGAAGATTATTTTTCACGTATTACAAAAGCAAGCAGCCAGATCACTTCCATGACCCGGTTCTCAAAAGATTACGAGAAGATCGGTATACGCACCCCTGTCTGGGAGGATCTTTTTGCCCTGGTGAATAGTGCAGAAAAAGGTGTCATACCCGGACAGGTCACGATCACAAACGATCTTCCTGCCGGTGTGGAAGTATTCACCGATCCCCTGATAGTCAAGGTATTTTTCAACCTGATAGACAATGCAATCCGACATGGTGGGGACAAGATCACGACAATCCGGTTCTCTTTAGATGCATGCAATGGGGATCGGATCATTGTATGTGAAGATGATGGTGCAGGAGTAGCCACGGAAGACAAGGAAAAGATCTTTTTGCGGGGTTTTGGGAAGAACACGGGTTTTGGATTGCCTATTTCCCGGGAGATTCTCGAAATTACCGGTATCACCATCCAAGAGAATGGAGTACCGGGCAAGGGTGCACGGTTCGAGATCGTGGTGCCGCTCGGGACATTCCGGAATATCGACTGAGCAGAGGAGCAGGTACCCCTTAGAGGTAAAAGAACAAATAATGTTTAAATAATTAGTTGGAGTAATAATCGGGATTTTCTAATGAAATTGTTTCTTGTAGGCGCTTATATTCGTCCGTGATATGCTCCCTTGTCTCATCATCAAGACACAGTAATCGCGTCTCTTTGGTACCGCGGGTCAATAACACCCGATACACATTACGCAATAATTGAAGAGTGTCGACTGTTTTTACTTTTACAGGACTATCAAACGATTTCTCTCTCTGGGCAACCCATTTGTTCTTTCTCCAGACAAGATCTTCCCCCCAAATCACACCCATACGATCGAATTCAAAACCCTGAGCGCTATAGATGCATCCGATCTGTGTTTCCCCGGCAGGTGTATTCGCCCAGAGAGTGTAGGGATGGTTCTCGGGTTTGTACACTTTTTTAGAAGAAGGTTTCTCATTCCATGGATGGCTCCAGTCACCTATTTTTACATCATGGACTAATGCACCATCAGGAAGTGGATTACTCCAGTGCCAGCAGAATCCGGCGACGATCCGACCAGTTTCCTGGAATCTTTTCGCATCCTGAATGATTCGTTCAATCTCGGTTGGTGTATCAACAATTTTAAAAGTATATTGATCAGCCCAGTATTTTGGCCGCGTTGATTCATATCCTAAAAGATAATCGATCCAAGTAAGATAATCGTAACAATTCCCACATCGGAATTGAGCATGGAGATCATATTCGAAAAGAGTGATACCAAGATCTTTCGTTGCATTCCGGATCAGCTGCGAAGATCCTATCTCGTCAGGTCTTACATATTGATTCTCATCGAGCATGAAAACTGTAACTTTTGAGGCACTAAGAAGTTCCTCCATCTGTGAATGTTTATTCCGTTGGGATGCCGGAGTGAACCTTGTATCACTGGTTTTCCGGAGACGATGTGCTTCATCTACTAAAAGGAGATCAATACCTTCTGTGGGGACTTTCCTGAAATGAAGGTTCCAGGCAAATAGTTTGTCAGCGCCTTTGAACTGGGCTCTCAGACTTGTAGTAAATGCGTGGCCTCCCGTCGTATGGACAGCGGTGTATTGATTTCTGAGAGCATCAGCTAATAATTGAGTTGCGATTACTGTCTTACCGGTCCCCGGTCCCCCACGTATAAGTATTGCTGATTTCTGACGCGCAGAGCCTCGTTTTATTTTTAAAACCTGAGCCCAGATCGTATTATATGCAAGTCTCTGATTGTCGAGTAAATGCCATTTCTCGTTATCATGAATGACCGAATTCAGTACTTCCATCATTTTTTTATTTGGCTTAAACCGGCCGTTCATGAATTTATTCATGAGGTCGATTCCGTGTCCTTTACCGATTGATGTTGTTAAGTAACTGATGAATTTTTCTTCATCACCCTTTTTAAAGAGCGGGCTGATTTTGAGAAGATCCGAAAACCTCTCATCATCTAATGGTGTAACTTTTGTTTTCTGTAGATTATGGCAATATGAACAAGGAGCTGTCCCGATGTGGTATTCAGAATATGAACTGTGGATTTCTGTTAGATGTTTGGCATAATCCCATGCCTGTTCTGAAGGATGGACGTGCTCAGCTCCATTCACGATAAGATTTAGTGAATTATCGCTCAGTGTTGCGGTACTCCATTGTTTCAACTCAACGATTGTTGAGTAGTAATTATCAGAGTAATTTTTTCCAAAAAATAAGGCATCAATCCGGCACCCGGTGTACGGTAAGTGATATTCAAGTACCACTCCTACATCCCCTAATCCGGTATTATCCACGGTGATTGCAAGAGCTTTTAACGAATTATCCCAACTTGTGGTTTCTGCAATACTTGGTTGATAACGATGATGATTCCAGAAAGTCTGGAGCATCTCTCCTGTAAGCGCACCTGCTTCCCCCTCCTTAACAAAATTAGATAAAGAGCCATTCCAAAGATGCATTCTACTTCCTCATGAAAAAATTCTTGAACTGAAACAATTTACCATTGTCTGACTTATTAAAGAAATTACTCATTTGGTTGTTAGAACGCCACAAAGATATCAGCATACGGATTAATTATTATCTCAATGCGGGCACCGATTGGATCCGATAATGACGCATCTTTGTCCCAATCAGACCAGCGTAAAGTCCTCCTTACCTACCTTGAGTTCGCGAGGGATCTCCTTGCCCGATGCATTGTCCACGAATATCATACGGTTACCGATCCGGATCTGAATTATATAACTGTCTCATCTATCCTTCAGATAATTTTTCTCAAAACCGGCCAAGAATGCGGATTTGTTGAACATGAGATGCTTTCCGTCATTGCAGAGTGTGACGGTGTTGCAAAACGTATGGAGCGGGCATGCTCAGATACCGGGCTTAGCCTGGAAAATATCTTTGAAAGAGGGCCGGAAGGATCCCGCATTTTTCTCAGTATTGCTGATGAGCTCCTTCGCGAGATCATTAAAAAGACGGATCAGCTGGACTTTCCTGTGCCGATCTCCCGTCTCCCTCTGGAAGAATTTGTTAATGTCCTTGAACAGTTCCTTGGGACAAGAATGCAGGCTGCGGAAGGTTGTCGTGTGAATCGTGTCAGCAAATCCGCACTTCTCTATACTGGGATTGTGGATGTACCTTCGCAGATTGTCGTTGAGTACATGACAAGTGAAGTAATTGAAGGAATAACCGATAGATTTGCGATGAGTGAAAAGATGGAAAGCCGGATCCTCGACCCGTCATGCGGCTCCGGTCTTTTCCTGCTTGCGGTATATCGATATCTTGTCTGCAAAAAAACCAAGTCCCTAGATCGGGTGGAAATGGTACAAAATGTTCTGCGGGATTTGGTAGGCAAATCAGTTTTTGGTACCGATATCGATCCGGAATCTGTGAGTGCAGCACGGGTCGTCCTTTTATTAGCGTTCATTGAAGAGAGCAGGCGTTTAGGCTCCGATGTTGTATCGCCTAGTCAGATACGTGAGGTCTGTACGTTCCTGACAAAGACTATCAGATGTGGGAACTCCCTGATCGCGCCGGATTACTTCACTGGAAAACCGGTGTACCCGTTCAACGCGGACGAGCGCCGGAAAGTAAACCCGTTCGATTGGAAGGAAGCATTTCCTGAAATTATGGATAAAGGTGGATTTGATGCTGTGATCGGTGCACCCCCACCGTATCGGCCGTTAATCATTCAGGCCCGGGAGGAGTACTTCCAGACTCATTATGACTCCTATGCATCATCGGCAGGCCTCTACGGGTACTTCATCGAGAGGGGGCTCTCGCTTTTGAAGCCATTTGGGATAATCACAATTCTTGTTCCAGGTACGTTCCTGCGATCCCATTACGCCCGGCCGCTCCGGCGCTTTCTTCTCTCCCGTCAGATAGTAAAGATAACTAATACTAACAGGACCCGTCATTTACCGGAATGTGAGGCATTGATGTATGCCCTCTCTCTCCAAAACCAGCAACCCGACCATCCGTTTGTTGTATCACCAGATTGTAATAGTGCTAGACTGCGACAGGGAGTATTTTGCGGTGCACACAATTTCACACTAGATCAGCGTCTGTTTGATGACGGCGGATGGAAACTTGATGATACCCGCACAGCAGATATTCTTAAAAAAATACAAATGACCGGAATCCCGCTTGAACAGTACGTTATGGGGGAGATCGATGCCGGAATACATCGGATAAGGAACAATCCGCTGGTTGTGGACCCGGCAACGAAAAATCAGTTGACGAAGAACGCTTGGTGGTGCCGGCACTTTTTTGTTCCATTGCTTCGTCCGGTTGATATTCTGAGATACATGTCAGAGCCGCCGGAAAGGTTTGTGCTGTTGACACAAGACCGCCGAAATCTCCGAAAGTGCCGGGCATTAGTTAAGTACCTTGAAAAATTTATGAGAGAGCAAGACAAGGAATCCGGATTTAATGATAGCAAAGAGAATTCGGATTTCTCCTCCGGTTCCTTCATAGGTAAGATGGAACCAGAAATGAACAGGCCGAAAATTATATTTTCGCCATATCAGTTCAATCCGGCATTCTTCTTTGATTCAAAGGGTACCTATGCAATTACACATACACTCCTTTCGATTTCCCGTAATGATCCGTTCCTTGCAGGTATTTTGAACTCTTTCCTTGGCAGATTTGTAATTACACATACATGTTCGCTTACAGACCGTGGGTATCATATCAGTCCGACAGCTATTGGGAAATTTCCCATCTACACTATCGACTTCGACAAACCCGATGATAAAACCCGGCACGATCGCATGGTCACGCTCGTAACCGGGATGCTGGAACTGCACAAGCACCTGAGCCACGCCAAGACCGATCAGGAGAAGCGGCTCGTCACGCAGGAAATCGAGTCGACCGACCGGCAGATCGATTCGCTGGTGTACGGGTTATACGGCTTGACGGCGGATGAGATTGCGGTTGTGGAGGAGAGCGTTGGTAAGTAAAAACTACTTAGTTAGAACAACCAGTTCTCTTCTCTGAACAATCCGAAATGATCGATACAATCGATACCATAGTGGGAGCAGACATCCGGGATCTTTTTCATATTATTCGGATGAAGTTTGGGATTCCCTATTAATTTTCCTTTTTCGTTAGTGACAACGCAAATCCTGTACTTTATCAGGGTTTGTTGAGGTTGTTCCTTCATTGCTAATGCTAAAGCGACAACAAAGGGATCAGCATGGAATAATTTGTCAGATTCGGAATCTGCAATACGGGGAAATCGGCTTAAGACTTCCTGGGTTTTCACGATGATATCCTCATCGAATTCCCTGAAAATAAAATCGTGATCCGTTACCCATTGTAGCAGGATATCATACCCTTCGAGAAGTTCCTTTTTTACTTCTATGGGAGCAATCAGTCTCCCGGCGATTGCGAGATCGTGTATATGCTCCCACACACTGGGGAAAATATCAGAAGGGTAACGTCTTTGTAATTCAATGAGAGTAGAAGTATCAATAATATACAGATTTTCAGTCTCGTGCATTCAGACACTCACGATTCTGCCCGAAGCTTTTCCAGATTTTTCATTTTGATATCGAGATAATCAAGAGCATCACGGCTTGTGATATATCCGAGATCGGAATTTTTCAGTACAAGTGAGACAAAACGATGCCCTTTTTCATTAAGGCACTTTTGATCGAGAGATATTGCAGGGCCGCTCTTTTTAGCACTTTGACTTTGTTTCTCTCTTATCTGTTCTTTCAGTAACGCAGCATCTGCCCGGATTTTATCCCGTTCGGTTCTGAATTCGGATGAGCTGATGTAGTCAAGAGTGAGCAATCGCATAAGGGCAGACTCTTTGCTGATCTTCAACCTGTTCGCTATCGATGCGGCTATTCTGGAATAATGAGTTGTCTGGAAAAGTTTCTCAATACCCAACTCTTTTTTGAGAAAATCTTCCGGGACTAAAAATGCTCCGGCAAACCGGTTACACCAGTATTCGATATTTTTAATCCTTTTATCGTCTATTTCATCGCTGTCCCGGTTGCATACCGCGGATTCGTTTAAGAGAATGTGCCCGTATTCGTGAAAGAGTGTGAAGATCTTTGCATTCGGTGTGTCAGATTCATTGACAACAATCACAAACGGTTCGATATCGGTGAGTGAAAATCCCCGTGCGTCCTCAACAGGCATCTTCAATTGGAGTACCGTAATATTTTTCTGTTCAAACCAGTCTCTCCAGATTTGGAAAAGTTTTGTTGGAGTGCTCGTACTAATTTGAGCCAGATCTACCGGCAAATTTACTCTTTCATCGTTGGCAACAGTCTCTGGATTGTCCTGTGTGGTGCGTTTTTTTATGGTAATATGCGTATCAGTACCGAGGTTCTCCATCAGCTCGCTGCGGACGTTCTGCAATCTCCGGGCTTTCCGGATCGCAAGATGCGTCTCCTTTGAAAAATCGCCGTGAACACCGGGAAGTTTACGGAAATCCGGAAGTGATTTTACCTCTTCCGGAGGTTTGGAAAGAAGGAAGGCTGCAAGTGGTCGTTTGAATGCTTCAGAGAGCTTCTCCACTTTTGTCAAAGGTAAAATGGGTTTGGTCTTTCCTTCGTACCAGCTCCGTACATCTTCTTCCGGAACTTCGATGCGTTTGGCAATGTCCTTTGCCAGCCACCCGGAAGTACCACACAACCACCGAAAAACATCGGGCGAGATCGATACCTCAACAGAAGCGCGTGACATAGTATTCAGACTATAGTGAGTGTTTCGTCATAATCTATTAAAAGATAACCCGGAAGCGGAGAAAGTGCGTGAGGCTGTTGGATCCCAGAGCCCTCTTTCTCCCGGAAGATAAATTTCCAATACTATTTTTTACCGTTTTTATTTTTTTACCAAAAATTTTATTTTACCATAGGCCCCATCTGTCTGTAAGAGGAAATCCTATGAAACAAAAGACCCGGCAACCCGGCAAATCCAAAAAAAATCATGGCGTTAGTGAACCACAGGCTGAGTACCGACCGGACACCGGCCCGGTCATCACCGTTGACGCAACCGGCCGGATGGTGCTTCCCAAAAAAATCCGGGACCGGTTCGAATCAAACAGGTTTAAGGTACGGGAGGCAGCGGGGCACATCGAACTTATACCGGTTAAACCGCTCAGCTCGCTCTTCGGCATCCTCCCCGACCTGGATATTGAAGCAATCTACCGCGACCATGACCGGGAAGTAAAAGAGGAGGATGCAGATGACCGCTCCCAGTATCCTTGTTGATACATGGGCATGGATTGAGATGATGATGGGATCCAAAAAGGGGGAACGTGTACGCACTATCGTCCTTAATAATCCGGACCTTTTCATTTCAACATTAACAATCTATGAGCTCCGCTACCGGATCGAACAACTCAAGGATTCAAAAAGTGCCATCTCAATTATCAACCAGATCACAGAACAAGTGGAGGTTATTCCGGTTGACAACCAGATTGCAATGCTTGGAGGTACAATCAAACTCGCGCAATGCGAAGGGAAAACTAAGATGGGAGCTGTGGATTGCATGATCCTTGCGACAGCCCGGTTGCACGGATTGAAAATCCTGAGCGGCGACAAACATTTTGCCGGCTTTGAGGAGAGCCTGCCGGTTCCGGTTCTCTAAACGATACCCGGTAAACTCCGTTGGCGAGGCTGAAAGAGCGCCGCCCCTCCTGGCAGGAGGTTAAGTCGATTGGCCGGCGATCGAATCGCTGGTGTACGGGTTGAACGGACTGACGGCGGATGAGATTGCGGTGGTGGAAGAAGCTATGGTAAAGTAACACTCTCCGCCGATTAAAAAACAGGGTCACGACGGGTGCTCAAAGGCAGGAAATTTTCTGGCATGGCCAAAAGTAACCCCCCAAAAAAGGGGCTGCTGTAAGCCCGCTAAATTGACAGGTTTTATCCTGATTAAAACGCGTATTTTCGAAAAATAACGGATTAAAAGACTATTTTCCACAGGTGTTGACGCATTTCCACTGGAACCGGATTTGACCTTTGTCCTTTTGCCAAACGGAGCCCGTATAGGGCTTATTTGGTTTCAGGGCCTTTGACGGAGATGCTACTTAAAGGAGGGA
>JBAZQT010000098.1:0-8020 GCA_041645055.1 Methanoregula sp.
ACATCCTTGAAAATGAAGGGTACCGGGTAGTCCTTGCGGTAAATGGCATTGATGCATTGGAACAGATCAAAATTGATCGCCCTGCTATGGTTCTATCCGATATTATTATGCCGGAGATGGATGGGTATGAACTCTGCCGCAGGATCCGTTCCGATGCTTCGATTGCAGCAATCCCGGTTATTCTTGTCACCCAGCTTTTCGATCCGGTTGATGTGATTAAAGGTCTTGAAGCAGGTGCCGATAATTTTATCATCAAACCCTTTGAGCCTCAGCACGTTTATTCCAGGATCCAGAGTGTACTACAGATACTTGCCAAGTCTGGCAAGGACGATTGTTCTTCTGCCGGTATTGAGGTTTCATTTGCGAACAGCAATCACACGATCACTGCGAGTAGGCTGCAAGTCTTAACTATCCTCCTCTCTACGTATGATCTGGCAGTAAAAAAGAATACAGAGCTGTCAGAAACCCACGAACGTCTCAATGCAGTGAATGAGGAACTGCAGGTAACGGTAGAAAAACTAAAACATGCAAATGATGATCTCTTTTTGGAGAATGCCGAAAGAAGAAAGGTTGAAGATGCACTGGAAAAAGCCAATAAAAAACTCCAGCTCATGGCAAGTATTACAAGGCATGACCTTCTCAACCAGTTGACTGCCCTGCATGAATACATTGAGCTTGCACTTATGACAAAAACGGCAGAACCCGAAAAAGCATGGTATCACATCACCACGGCTGAGGGAATTGTCAACCAGACGATTAGCACGGTTCGGTTTACCGGGGATTACCAGAAAGTCGGTATCAAGTCTGCGGTCTGGCAAAATATCCATGCTCTGATAGACGATTCCATAAAACACATCTCACTTGGAACCGTGAAACTGGATAATTCAATTCCTGCAGAGATCGAACTGTATGCAGACCCGTTAATCGAGAAAGTCTTTTCCAATCTCATCGAAAATGCCATGCGGTATGGGGGTAAATCGATGACTACTATCCGTTTGAGTTATGGTTGTAAAGATGATACCTGCACAATCATCTGCGAGGATAATGGTGCGGGAGTGCCTGCGGATGAAAAGGATAAGATCTTTATGTACGGATTTGGTAAAAATACCGGGCTTGGCCTTTTCCTATCAAGAGAGATTCTCAATATCACCGGTATAACCATAAAAGAAACCGGAGTCCCCTCAAAAGGTGCACGATTTGAAATTACCTGCCCGCAGGCAACCATCCGCACTACGGCAAAATTATAATTTTTCTATAGGTACACATCATCCAAGGCGGCATTATAATGGGTATGACAGACAATCCGGAATGGTCGTTGTCCCGGTAAATGATAACGCAGTCTGATGCATAGATTGCTGTATTACTTATTTCCTGATGCTTTAAAAAACCCTTAAAAAGACAATCTTTTTGATAATTCAGAGCGAATCCGTAAAACAGCAGGTGCATCCGGGTATGAATAACTTTATTTTTTTCAACACTTCATCTCCCTTCACCCGTACACGTGTCATTACCCTTGCGATTGTGACGATTATTGCATTGGTGGTAAACATCGTTGGCATGATCACCGGCATTACAGTTTTGCTTTCACATATTATTTACATCCCTATCATTCTTGCAGGGTACTGGTTTCCCCGCAGGGGTCTCATTTTTTCAACCATTATTGCGATTGCCTACGGTGCCCTTATCACATTCATCCTACCTCTTGATCTCCTTCTCATCGTTTCCACCCTCTCTCGCATGACCTTTTTCATACTAATCGGGGGAGTAGTTTCATATCTCACTGCTAAACTGCGGGGGTCTGAGCAGCAGCTTCACGAGATTATTGAATTTTTACCCTACCCGACATTTGCCGTAAACCGTAATGGCGTAGTGATTGCATGGAACCAGGCAATTGAAGAATTGACAGGTGTGAAAAAAGCCGATATCCTGAATAAAGGGGAATATGCCTATTCTCATGCATTTTATGGTATAAAACGTCCTGCCCTTCTGGATCTCATTCTTACACCAAATCCTGAAGCAGAAGTCTGGTATCCTCAGGTAAAAACTGAGGGGAAGAAACTGGTATCTGAAGTTTTTATTCCCCGCTTCAAAGGGGGGAAAGGTGTACATCTGAGGATTGCTGCAACCGCTCTTGTTGATGGTAATGGAAATATTACCGGTGCAATTGAATCAGTACGGGACATAACTGAACAGGTAATGACTGAATCGGCACTCCAGAATACCAGCAGCCGGCTCAATACCATTGCCGGGATCGTGCGGCATGATATTTCGAGAAAACTTGCAGGACTCTACGGAATTCTTTCGATAGGGGTGATGAAGTTTGATGATCCGGGGGTCATGTTCTTTATTGAAGCGCTTAAGGATTCAGCGCAGGGAATCCAGCGCCAGATCGATATCTCCCGCGAGTTTAAGGATATCGGCACATCCCCCCCTGCATGGATTCCGGTGCAGGGTGCAGTACTTGATGCTATAAGGCGTCTTGGAGTTGGCGGGGTCTCGATCAGGACATGGACTGAACGGCTGGAAATCTTTGCCGATCCCCACCTGCCCGCAGTCTTGTTCCATATTTTTGATTCAACAACAAAAGAGACTGAAGGAGTGACTACGGTCGTCGTCACGTATCACCTTTTAGATAACGGTTGCATGATACTTGTGGAATCCGATGGCACGGGTATTGAAACGAACTTAAAAGAATCACTGTTTACCCAGAGAGAAGAACGTTATGGTCATGGATTGTTCCTTGCCCATGAAATTTGTGCAATCAGTGATATGACCATCAGAGAAACGGGAACTCCAAAAAAAGGTACACGGTTTGAGATCATGATTCCCGCTGAAGGATACCGGATACTATGATCGAACAAAACGGGGTGAATCTCTCTCATAACCCGCTACAAAATAAGGAGAATCTCCCCGACAAGAAAATAAGTGCGCGTGAACTACGATCTGATGAATTTCCTGCAGCGGATAAATGCTGGGTGGAATACCATGATACAACCGGTGATCCTACTACGGATCGGATTTTTGCGGTATTTTCAGGAAACAACATCGTCTCTTTAGCCCGTTGCCGCCGTCACCCGGACGGTATGGATGTTGATGGCATTTTTACCCCTGCGGAACATCGTAAGAAAGGCTATTCGGATCTTGCAGTCGGGGCACTGGTGGAAGCCTGCCATAATGATAACCTGTATATGCACGCAGTCCGGCACCTGATCGGTTTTTATGCGAAACATGGTTTTATACCGATCGCAGAAAAGGAGTTACCGCCTACCATCCGTGAGAGATATGTCTGGGCGGGTGGTAACCTTGAAGGAGCAGAGGTCCAGCCGATGTACCGTAAAGCCGGATTATTCTTGTAGTGAATTTTAAATGGTAGCAGACATCCTCCAAATCCAGGTGGATCATTACACGATGACATTCTGATACACAATGAAGTGTCCCCCTTATTTTTTATACTTGGATACCAGAGGGACTATTCAGACCTCTTATGCGTATCCGTGATCTAATCCTTCCCGAAGATAAGATTTTTTTCACTCTTTTTAAAGAGATGGCCGACAAGATCTCTGAAGCTTCTGCCACGTTAAATGAGATCACCCACGAACTTCCGGATGGTACTGAAAAGGCCCACAAGGTGCGCCAGCTGGAGCATAAATGTGATGAGATCACCCGCCATGTGTACGAACAGCTGAATGAATCCCTCATTACACCGCTCGAACCCGAAGAAATCTCCCGGCTGGCACCGGTTATGGACGATGTGATGGATCGCATTGACCGGGTCACCCAGCAGATCTGTAACTACGAGCTTGCCGAGAGTAATGAGACATTAAAGGAATTTTCCTACCTTATCATGATGTCTGCCGCAGAGATCGTAGAGGCAGTAACTGGCCTCGAAAGCTTAAGAAAACCGGATGAAGTGAAGAGCCATACTATCGAGATCAACCGGATATACAACTTGTCGATAGAATTGCAGGCAAAAGCGGTACTCGATCTTTTCAAGACAAAGGACCTGCTGCTGATAATCAAGCTCAAAGATATCTATGAGGGACTCGGCCGGGTGATGGAGAAGTGCAATGATGTCGGGCACGCACTCAATGACATCGCGATGAGCCACACATGATCGGTATGGAACCAATCATCCTGTTTGGCATCATTCTCGCACTTGCGTTGAACTTTGTGAACGGTCTCAATGACGCTTCGCACTCGATTGCAACGGTCGTTGCGACAAAAGCTCTCTCCCCGATCAAGGCGGTGTTCTCTATGGCAATCTGCAACATGCTCGGGCCGTTTATATTTTCCATCGCGGTTGCAACTACCATTGGTACGGCAATCGTTACCTCAGGTGCGCTCACGCCACTATCGATTGTGGTCGCGATGGGTGCATCGATCACATTGGTCTTTGTCGCTACCCGCATGGGAATCCCGCTCTCCAGCAGTCACGCTCTTGTGGGAGGGTTACTGGGTGCTGGGATAGGAGCTATTGGTTTTTCTGCTGTTATCCTTCCCGGTACAGAAACCGTGATCCAGGTTTTTCTCTACGCAATTATCGGTGCGATTCTCGGGGCACTTGTACTCACCATCATCTGTGCATTGTTTGAGGGAGATATCAGGGATGGAATCCTGCTGGGAGGGGTTTGCGGAGCAGGAATAATTATCCCGATCCTGATGATTGCCGGTGTGATACAGCTCCATGGCCTTTTTGCGATCGTGCTCTTCATTTTCATCTCACCTCTTCTCGGCATGTCGGGCGCGTTTCTCTTTAATGTCCTTGTTTCCCAGATGATCAAACACTCGCGCCAGAATAAAGCAAAACACATCTTCCAACCCCTGCACATCTTCGCGTGCCTCGTGCAGGCAACTGCCCACGGAGCGAACGATGGTCTCCATGCTGCCGGTGTAATTACGGCCCTGTTGCTCTCGTCCGGATTTTTGCTCGCGTTTGAAGTTCCCGTCTGGGTACTTCTTGCATCAGCGGTTGCTATCGGGTTAGGTACCTGTTTTGGCGGGTGGCAGGTAGTAGATAAAATGGCAAAAGATATCACCAAGATCCGGCCGTACCAGGGATTCTGTGCAGCAACGGCGAGCAGTGCCATTCTCGTTATGGTCACCCAGGAGGGTATACCCGTTTCCTCCACCCACGCGATCAATGGCGCGATTATTGGTGTCGGGGCGACGAGGGGAAAAAATGCTGTGCAGTGGAAGGTTGTACGTGAGATGATGACTGCTTGGATAATCACCATCCCGCTTGCACTGGTGGTATCATGGGCCGGGTACTTGATTGTCAGCTTCGCGTTGACTAAGGTTTAATGATTGCATAATTTCGCTATATTTTTTAAGAACAGCGACCGATTACCAGTAGGTTTGTTATGGGTCTTCGTGAGTTGTTGATACCGAAAGATAAGATATTTTTCGACCTGTTTGAAAAACAGGCAGGAGTTGTAAAGGAAGCGGCATGGCAGCTTGTCGCCCTGACAGAGGATTTTACCAATGTCAAGGAGAAACGCCATGCGATCGAGAAGCTCGAACATAAGGGAGACCAGATCACCCACGATATTTACGAACAGCTAAACAGCTCGTTCATTACACCTATTGATCCCGAAGAGATCTCAAAACTTGCCTCAGCCCTTGATGAAATACTGGATTATATAGATGGTGCAACCGAGAAGATGTACTATTACAATATCGAATCCACCGATTCCCATATGATCGAGCTGGCAAAACTGATCCATATGTCTACGGTTGAGATTGAGAGTGCAGTCAAAGGCATCCGCTCAATCAAGGATCCCCGGTACATTGAAGAGCGCTGCATTGAAGTCAACCGGCTTGAAAATCTCGCCGATGACGTGCTCGCTCATGCAGTGACTGATCTTTTCAAGACAACAGACGCGATTACTATCATCAAACTCAAAGACATCTACGAACATCTTGAAACTGCTACGGATAATTGCGAAGATGTGGCAAATGTCCTGTCAGACATTGCAATCAGGCATTCCTGATGAGTGCAATCACACGTAAGGAGTCTGCATGATAGAGGCACCGTTCATCCTGATTATTGCCATCATAGGAATTGCGTTAATTTTCGATTTCACCAACGGGTTTCACGATTCGGCCAATTCAATCTCAACAGTAGTCTCTACAAAAGTGCTCTCCCCACGGAATGCAGTTGCCTTTGCCGCATTTTTTAATTTTATTGCAGCGTTCGGGTTTGGGGTAGCAGTCGCGAGTACGATAGCAAAGATCATTCAACTGGAGATAGTCGAGACCGTTGCGGTTCCCTATATAATTCTCGCTGCACTCACCGGTGCCATCGTTTGGAATATGATTACGTGGTTCTTTGGTTTGCCCACGTCATCATCCCATGCGCTTATCGGGGGAATGGCAGGAGCCGGTATATCGGCAGCAGGACTTGCTGCAATCAAGTGGTCCACCGTTTCACTCGTAGCAGCTTTTATGGTCATCTCCCCCCTGATTGGTTTTGCCGTTGGTTTTTTGTTCATGGCACTTGTCCTCAACATCACTAAGAATGCCCACAAATCAACTGCGGAAACTCATTTCAAACGGCTCCAGCTCTGCTCGGCGGCAGCCTATAGTTTCAGTCATGGGACAAATGATGCGCAGAAAACAATGGGTATCATAGTTCCCTTGCTTTTCTCCATCGGATATTTCGGTGTTGCTGTTGATCCAAACAACCTACCGGTTCCGTTATGGGTGATCCTTATCGCACATGCTGCCATCGCACTCGGAACACTCTTTGGAGGATGGCGAATTGTAAAAACCATGGGCTATAAAATCACAAAACTACGCCCGGTCCACGGGTTTGCTGCAGAGAGTGCGGGAGCAGCAACGATCATCGGGGCTTCTATTGCCGGTATTCCCGTTAGTACAACGCACATAATCTGCACTTCGATCATGGGCGTGGGTACCACCATGGGTGCAAGTACGGTGAAATGGGGTGTTGCCCGGAGCATCGCTCTCGCTTGGATCCTGACAATTCCCATCAGTGCCCTCATCGGTTTTGTTGCGTTTGTCGTGATCCGGCTGGTTGTTGGATCATAATGACCATGCCGGAAAAACCGGAAATTTTTACACTTTTTCCCAATCGCACCTGATGGACGCGTTTTTCACTCATCAGAAAGTCCTGATGAGCCTGCTTCTGTTTAGAGCGATTGCCGGGATACTTGCCGTATCGAAGAATAATCTGGTAATTATCATCAGCCTCAATCTCATTTAGCCCGTTATGGAGCTGTTTTCTCAGGCAACTATGTTTTGACCCAGATATACACCCGACATTTCCCCACATTTGTTTTATACTCTCTATTTGGGGGCTATATTCCGGAAAAATGACCTTCATATTCACGTTCTGGCAGCCTTTTCTGGGTCCGGATGGGGTCAACTAAGTGGTAAAAATTGCCTTGATTTAAGGGCCATTGGTGGCCTTTGTGAGAGGGGCATTCCTACCGTATTTTAATATTTAGGGCGAGATTTAGGCGTATTTTCCACAAGAACTGAAACGGACGATTTTACGGGGTTTTCCGGGAGAGTTCGTAATGCCAAAAAGAGAAAAAGAGCCCGTATCGGGCATATTTGACCTCAGGGTACACACTCTCTGATTACATGTGTCTCCGACAAAGAACAAATGAGGGGAAATCGTCTCATATTCCTATCCCTGAAATAATCCCCATCCCCATCAGTACACCATTGGGTGATCCCGACAATCCCGATCAGTGCCCTTATCGGTTTTGTTTGTTTGTGCTGATCCGGCTGATTGTCAGATTATAAAAAAAAGACCGGAAAAACCGGAAATTATTTACTCTTTTTTCCAGTCGTCAAATAATATCGGCACAGCGAACTTATAGGGCACTCTTCACACCGGGGCTTCTTTGCATCACAACATGCCCGTCCGTGAGCAATCATGACATCGGTGAGATCGCCCCATTGCGCCTGTGGGAAAATTTTCATTAAATCACGTTCAATCACCGTGACATTGTCCGTATTGGAAAAGCCGATCCTCTGGGCAAGCCTGCGG
>JBAZQT010000022.1:0-44019 GCA_041645055.1 Methanoregula sp.
GATGTGAGGCAGCGGGGATATTTTGGCGGATTGTCAACGGCCGGGGCGGCTGAGCTACACCCGGCGGCTTGTCAACGTGTGAGTTCATGGTTAATTACGAAACACCCATGCAACAACTCAGGAACGTTGAGGCTGTGGGGGATACATAAAACTCTCATCTGGTACAGCCCCTAAAATGAATACTCGCTTTTGACTCGTCTTATATACTCCTTATTTCCGAATTGAAGGAAAATGTGCTCAAATCGTATTCGTTCTTTAACCCACGTTTCGTGGTAATACATCAGTACCGGCGCTCCTGAGTGCCCTTTCAGTTCCGGCACCTGACGACGGGGCCGGTACTAAACCGGTCCCGGTTTCGCCAATCATAGAGAGCCCGGCCCCGCCGCATGCTCCGTACAGAATGTGCTCGCGACGCTGCTCCCGCTTTCCAAAAAACCGGCGGGATCCGTTACTTTAGCACAAAACAAGGTGATAACTGCAATTTTTTTTCACTCAACGCCGTGTTTAACACGTTTTGGAGAAAAGTGTAACCTAGGTAGTCTGTGACAGGGTTTCATGGATCTGCTAGCACGGGCATACCGAACGAAGGAGAGAACAAGATGAACATGATAAAATTATTTGTAATTGCAATTGCCGTAGCCTGCCTGTTTGCATGCATGCCGGGCGTTAGTGCAACCAACGATCATAGCGGGAATGGCGTTCCCCAGTCCACTGGCGATCACACCATTACGGAGACTCAGGCAAAGGACAGTGTCCGGAATTTCATGGGCGATAAGAGCCTTGAACCAGTGTATAAATCCAGAGGTTCCTCCCATGATGTTCCTTGTTACGTAATGGTCGTGAAGAACTCAACATTCTGGGTGAACACGGATACCGGTGTTGTCGAGTTTGCCGAATTTTTGGATGCCATGCCCCAGTCCCCTCCTGAAATTAAGATCAACTTGAACGAGGCGTATGCAAAGGCAGTAAAATATATCGGCCAGACGTCTGACATATCATCAAATAATACCTGGTTAAAGGTTGTTGGCAAAATGGCTGGTCCCTCCGATGGCATCCGTGGATATGTTTTCGCATTCCAGGAAGAGACGGGCAACAAAACGCTTCTTCTACCCCACATCGTAATAGCCAGTCTTAACCCGGACACGGGAGCAATTATCCATTACATGAACTGGAACAGCACCTCAGAAGACCAATCCTTTTCCAACTGGCGTAACCACCTCGATGAGAATATTACCGCCCCATAAGTGATGGAGGATTTCGCAGGATCAGTTCCTGCATTACGGATCTTTTTTTTAGGAATCAAGGGTCCCGGGGGATTTTTTTAGGCTTTCCGCATTCGTCTGGTACCAGCAGAAAAATGTTCACTGAATCGTTTTATTTATCCAGTTTCGCATCCGGACCATCCGGGTGCCGGGTCCCTTTAAGGCGAACACCAATGAAGACCCCAATCCTTATTTTTCTTATGTCTCTTCGCTTTTTGCTAAAAATTCATTTTTCCTTCCGGGGATCCTGGCTGTATTTTATTTTTTCCGGTGAGCCCGGGTTGATCCTAGGTATACCGCATAACTCCTTCGACAACAATTGCTGTCATGGAAATTTCTTGTCCCGGGGCTTACTTAAACGGTTTTTCATAAATCTGCAGGAAAGATTTCCCCGGGAGGGGATGAGCGGGAGAAATTCAGGTAAAGGGCGGGTATTTATCATCGCGAAAGCTGATTTAGCATATCAATACCAGTCCAAACGGGTAACCCGGTTAACCAACATCAGGGTTTTTTCTTCCGACAAAAGCGTGCCCCCCGATGCGATTCTCATGAATCACCACAGGAAAACAAGGTCGGTTGGGAAATGGTTTTAAAACGCCCCCCTCGCACCGGTGATTGCACGACTGATAAAAAACCAAAAGTATGAAAGAATGTCTTATGGGCCAAGAACGAGAGCAGAGTGAAGAGGGGAAGCCTGGCAGCCAGTCGCCCGGCCCGCGTGATTTTGCCGGTGGCTCCGGTCGATTCCCGACAACGAAAGAAGTGGCCGGTACCATGGAAGATGCGGTCTTCCTTGAGCCGGGTGACGAGAAGACTCAGAATATCGTACGAGCGATCTCCCACAAGACTGCAGGGGTTGTGGTCCAGATCCTGTCTACGGAAGGACCGCTCAGCCTGTCGGATATTGCCGATCGGCTGGAAATTTCCTTAAACGCTGCCAAGTATCATATCGAAAATCTTATGAAAGCCGGAATTCTGGAGATCTCCAGGACCCGGTACAGCGTTAAAGGGAAAAAAGTCAAGATTTACAGATTGAAAAACCAGGTCTTCCTCGTTTCCCCTACGGTAACCAATGCCGATCAGTTCAGGAAAGCTGTAATGAAACACCGGGCTGAACTCGGGGGCCCCGTCCGGATAATCCTGAAATGGGATAAAACCGGGAAAATAACCTTCTTCAATGAATACGGCCACCGGTTTTTCGGCTTCGCTCACGATGAAATTATTGGAAAACCGCTGATAGGAACCATTGTCCCGGACAGGGAATCGGGCTCAGAACGCGATCTCGAATACATGATTAAAAATATCCTCACTCACCCGGAAAAACACACAACCAATGAGAATGAGAATATTACCAAAGACGGGACCCGGGTCTGGATCCGGTGGAGTAACAAACCAATCTACGATGAAAAAGGCGAGTTTATCGGGATGTTCAGCATCGGTACGGATATGACCGTGAATAAAGCGGAGGAAGAATCGATCTTCCTGTCAGACAAAGATACTTTGACCTGAAATTCGCCCCACAATCACGGTATGGTTTAAGGAACCCATAACCTGTTTCATACAAGAATTATCCTTGTGCCTCCCGGTTTCCGGAGAAGCACGGATCCGGTAACGTTCCGGTTCCGTCAATCGAAAGAGAGGACGGGTTCGCACACCATACCTTATGTCGCTCAAAGAAAGCACACGATGTTATAGCCACCTTCGAACGCTTTTTTTATACCCCCGGTACGGTTCTCCAAATATGTTTTCCAGCTTCCGCTCTTCGCCCGGAATAATAAAAAAATTGATCAACGCTACGAAAATTATGGGAAATGCAAGGGTGACCAGTGTTCCCAACAATACTGCGACACCTAAGAGGATTGATCCCATTCCCAGATACATCGGGTTCCGGCTGAGACGAAACGGGCCTGAGGTCACAAGCGACGTGGGTTCTTCAGACGGCTGCAGGGTTGTTGAATTTTTCAGGAATAATGAACGGCTCCAAAAAGCCATAATAAGACCAAAGCCGATGATGAGAAACCCGAGATACGTGGCGGGAGGGGAAAGGAATACCGGAACAGGGAATACGAAATTCAGCAATACCGACAGGACGAGCAGGATAATAAAATAATCTTGTCCGTCTGCCATAGATCCCACCGGTAATTTTTGTATTTTTTTAGTATAGGGCGGTTAAACCCCATGAAGGTAATCTCATTTCGTTTTCCTGGTATCAGTCTCGCGGTCAGTACCGGAGACTGACAACAGTCCTCTCATGACCGGTTCCGTGTCCGTATATTTTTTCGGTGCCGATTGAACTTATTTAACGAATGAACCTGTTTTGATCTCCCCGTCACGCACATAAGAAGCAATTATGACACCTTTGGGGGAAAATTCACATTTCTCCAGCCGGAAGGCTGCCGGTCTCGTACCTTCCCCAAACAATCTTTTGCCGGTGCCGAGGGTGACCGGGAAGATCTTCAGCCAGAACTCATCGATCAGGTCAGCCTTCAGCAGCGTCTGGATAAGATTACTGCTGCCGGAAACCTGTAAATCCGGGCCATCCGTGTTCTTGATTCTCTGTATCTCGGAAACTACATCCCCGTTGATAACTACGGTATTTTCCCAGGAAGGATTCACAAGCGTCTTTGAAACAACATATTTCCTGGCACGGTTAATTATCCCGGCAAGAGGCTCATCGTCAGGATTAGCATGTGGCCAGTACGATGCAAAAATGTCATAGGTCTTTCTCCCGAGGAGTGCATCAAAAGGCCTGTTCATCTGGTTCATCATTTCCTTACCGAGAAATTCATCAAAATAATGGTACGTCCACCCTCCGTACCTGAAGCCGCCGGAAGGATCTTCCTCCGGCCCGCCGGGTGCCTGCATGACTCCATCGAGAGAAACAAACGTGAGAACAATAATTTTTCTCATTCCGGACCTCAAGGGATTATCATATCATTCATTTAAATAAATTATCACCGTAACATTCTCCGTGCCTCCGTCATGGAGAAGTATGACGGCCGCGATACCTATCCGGTTTCCGGGTCCGTCAATCAAAGAGAAGACGGGTCCGGTACCACATCAACCGCACCGATAAACACGAAACCTTTTATCAGAAATCACATCCTTAAAAGGAATGATGAAAGAACTCCGGAGTGAGATTGAAATTGCAGCATCGGCTAAACGGGTGTGGGAGATCCTCTGCGACTTTGCGGGTTTTCCTCAATGGAATCCGTTTATTCGCCGGGCACGTGGAAACCTTGTGGAGGGGGAACGGCTCGACGTCTTGATGCAACCTTCCGGGGCGAGAGGAATGACTTTTTCGCCAACGGTTCTCAATGTTGAGACTGACCGGGAGCTTCGGTGGATCGGCCATCTCTTCGTACCTGGCCTTTTTGACGGCGAACATATCTTTACCATCGAACCAATGGGAACAGACCGGGTTCGTTTTACCCAGCGGGAGATCTTCACGGGCCTGCTCGTCCCCTTGTTAGCACAGATGCTCGATACCGATACCCAACGCGGTTTTGAGGAAATGAATACGGCGCTGAAAGCCAGGGCAGAACAGACCGCAATATGACAGGAATGATAATACAAGTGAACGGCCCGGAATTTCTCTCTGGGAACGGTGGATTCTACAGTATTTTAATCATTCCAATGAATTACCGGAAGTTCTGATCGCCCTTGAGGGCTGATTGAAACAGGCAACATTCTCTTCATGTGTCGTGTGATGAGGACAAATGCGCAGTTTTTAATTCGCAGTGCATCCCAACCCGTCAGTACCTGCCAGTAGGAGTGCCCTTTGTCCGGGTAATTGACGACGGGTCCGGTATTGATCCGGTTCCGGGTCCGTGAATAAAAGAGAGGGTGGGTCCGCCCCACCGCACGCGATCCGGTCATTTTACCGGATGTAGTCGATGCCGACGTCAGGATTCAAGGCAATCCCGGGTTTTGCCAGTTGCTCAATGAACCTGAACCCTCGTTCGGGATGGAAAATATTTGCTGACGCAGAACTCCGCACGAGCCATGCGGTATCAAGACCGCGTTCGGTTCCGGCACAGCAGATCACCGGCACACCTTCGGGAATTTTCCCGGCATCCGTTGCCATAAGAACGCATTCCATGCCGACAAGGGTACCGGGGGAAAACAATTCGAGGGTCTTTGCCATGATGTCAAGAGAGGAAATATGGCCGAGATGGATCCGCATAGAGAAACTCGGACCAAAGAATGGGATCGTTCCCTGGATCACCGGGATACCTGCTTCATCGAGTAACGTTTTATTCTCCGGTGTGATCGTCATCGGCACTTTTTGATGACCTTCAGATTTCCATGTATCCCGGATAGCCTTGAGTTCCGGGATACCCGCAAACACACCGCTCTTCATTCCATCGATATCCCAGACCATTCCCTGGGGGCATGTGACACAGATGACAGGTATTTTACCGGTAACACGGGAAATTTTTAGGGCACTGCCTCCGGTGATAGAAGCGACAACAATCGCCTGTGCCCGCAGAGCATTTTCCTTAACGGTTTTCACAACGCTTTCTGTATTTACCGGCCCCGGACGATCGAAGATGTGCATACGTTCACCTGTATCAGATAATCCGGATGCCTGAGGAGAAAAAAGATTTCCCGACCAGTCCGTACCGGCGCTCCTAAGTGCCTTCGGTTTCGGCGCCGGATGACGGGTCCGGTATTGAACCGGTCCAAAGGTCCGCCAAACCACCACAAGCCCGGCCCCGCAACGCTACGAAGCCGAGCCGGTTTTTTAGATTCGGTCGAATCAATCAGCTTCCCGTATCGAAAAAAAGATTCGTTCCTGTGTTCCCATCAGGATTTTTTGGTATAGGAAAGGAGCGTCTTACCCTTCGTGTCCGCGAGACTCAGCCGGTCACCGGTAATGGTGAAGGTTGCTATCCTGCCAAGGGATGCAAGATAGGTACTCTCCTGCTGCCCAACACCCGGGCTTGTGCAGTACATCTTTGTTGAACCTGCTGAACCGATCGACATCGAGGTTCCCGTTGCGGTATACGATGCGAAGTAGCGGTTGCACCCGGCAGAACCCGTAACCTTCCCGTCCTTATCAAAGACGGCGGTAATGGTTGTTCCGGCTACGACCGACGAGACTGCATCAGCCGTGTAGAATGAATCAAGTGTCCAGTTTGTCCCGACAAGGGGTTCTGGTGCTGGCGGGACAATCCGGGCAAACGCGAGGATCGGATTGCCCTTTGCATCGGTGAAGGTGAGGCTGGTGTTCCCGGCCGTTACCGATGCTGCCTTGCCGAGCAACACAAGGTAAGTACTCTCCTGCTCCATCACGCCCGGTGCAGTACAGTACATTTCTGTGGATCCTGCCTGTCCGATCGTGACTGCCGTGCCTTTCATATCGTAGCGGGCAAAGTAGTGGTTACATCCGGCCGAACCGGTTATTTGCCCTGTATCACTGAAAACCATGGTGACCGTTGTCCCGTTCAGGGGCTGGAGGGAAGTGCCATTGGAGACATACCCGGTCAGGGTCCATCCGGTTCCATCCAACGATATCCCAGAGGGTACCGGTGATTTCCCGGTACATCCCGCAGCAATGAGGAGGGTGATAAGTATCATCAGGCTCACAAGAACAGGAAGGAGGTGAAGATTTCCGGTCTTTTTTAAAGGCTCCATGTCAGACACATGGGATGCAAGGGGTAATAAAAAAACCTTTGACTTCTAAATTTTTCGAACCTTTATTTTCAGAACCGGAATCCGGGCTGCATTGAGATTGAAGATGGGACGGTACCGATCCGGTCCCGGATCCGCCCCACACGCATGCTCATAAATCCTTACCGTTGCGGCAGGGATCCCATCAGGGCATAGAAATATTCGGGCTGCCGGGTAGTGAAAAGCCCGTGCCAGGCTTCGAGCGTTGCAGGTGCCATGACATCCAGGCTCCGGAATACATGGTACGCGAACTCTACCGGTGCAAGTCCGCTTGCGGTGATGAGATTTCCGTCAGTCACTGCCGGTTCGTTCACATAATAATTCTCGCCCCGGTAGTTCGGGCAGAACATTTTCAGGGCTGCAGGATCGTTGCTGGTATGCGGGCGTTTGTCCAGCAGGCCGGCGTTTGCAAGGCCCAGCGTTGCACCGCAGATAGCGGCGACAAGTATTCCTTCATCGAGCAACCGTCCTGCCACCTTGAGTGCGGGCGCCTGAGCCGGATCAAGCCAGGTATCTGCTCCCGGCAGCACGAGCACGTCGCCGGGGATGGGGTGGATATCCTTAATGAGAACTTCCGGCGCCAGATGCAGCCCGCCCATGGTGGTGACGGGGTCTAAGGTACTGCCGCAAAGTACAACAGAATACCGGAGTGACGGATCTTTCAGGTACCGTCCGGAGCGGAGCTCCGCCAGGATATGACCCGGCTCCCAGTCGGCTAAGGTATCGAGGATATAGAGATAGAGTGTGCGCATGATTCACCGTTATAGATATTGGGACGGGATTGAGATATTCCTACTCATTTTGTTTCATGCTCCATGCGCTTATCAGTACTTTTTGTTCCGGTAATTAACGGTGGCCCCATATCAATCCGGTTACCCGGATTGTCCATAATTAATACTAATGGTTACAAAATAACCAATAGTTATAATATAACCAAAAGTGATAACTGTAGTATGAGTTCGATGGAGAACAATATCATTCAAGACACCAGCAAAAAATCGCAGGACAACCGCACCACCTTCAGGTGGCAGATGAATACCGATGGTCCTGAAACCTACGAACGGGTTATCGTCCCGACATGGATGGCTGACTGGACACCAGACCTCATCGAAGCCGGACGTGTCGGCGCGGGAAAAAGAGTACTGGATGTTGCCTGCGGCACCGGGATCGTTGCGCGGAAGGCGGCAGGTCTTGTCAGGCCGGGCGGAAGGATCGCCGCACTTGATCTCTCCGAAGGAATGCTCCGGGTTGCCGGCAGGTGTGCAGGACAGGAAGGTGCGACTGGCATCGAGTGGTATCACAGCGACGTATCCCGGATGCCGTTTTCCTCAGGGGAATTTGACACGGTCCTCTGCCAGCAGGGGCTCCAGTTTTTCCCGGACAAGGCAGCGGCACTGCTGGAGATGAAAAGAGTCCTTGCACCACAAGGAACGCTTGCGCTGAGTGTATGGGGCCGTCCCGGGAAGTGCCCGCACGTGATGGTCATATGCGATGTTTTTTCGGAGTATTTCGGGGAGGATTCGACAACGATTTTCAAGGTTGCCAGTTCGCTTTCCAATCATAAGGTGCTGCACAACCTGGTCAGTGATGCCGGGTTTTCCAACATTCGCATCAGGTCCGAAGTGAAAATTTCCCGTCACCCGTCACTTGCCGAGCTCCTCCCCGCATATTTCTCGGCATTACCGGTTGCCGCACAAATTGCAGCACTGCCGGAGGAGGAGCGGACCCGGATGTTCCGGAGCATGGAAACGAAGCTTGCTGACTGGCGGGAAAACGACGGTCTTGCAGCGCCGGTGGAGAATTGTCTGCTGACAGCGGAAAACGGGAATTAAATCAAGGGTATTATCAGGAAAACATCAACAACTTCAGGGAGAATCAAATGAAAATACAAACAGCGAAACTCGTTTATTTTTCACCTACGGGAACAACGAAAACCGTGGTTCAGGAAATTGCACGCGGAATACATCCCGGCAAAACGGAACTGCTGGATATAACCAGACCGGATGCGAGAAAGCAGCCATTAGAGACATCGGAAAGCGACCTGCTTATTGTTGGAGTACCCGTGTATATGGGAAGAGTGCCGGCACATGCAGGCGAATGGCTGCATGCGATTAAAGCCCAGAATACACCTGCGGTATGTGTTGTCGTCTATGGTAATCGCGTGTATGACGATGCCCTGCTCGAGTTGAATGATATCCTGACAGAACGTGGATGCAAGCCGATCGCCAGTGCAGCGTTTATCGGGGAACACTCCTTTTCCACTGCTGAAACACCGACAGCCGTTGGTCGTCCGGATGCAACTGACCTGAAACACGCAGAATTGTTCGGGCAAAAAATACGTAAAAAACTTCAGTCTGTTTCATTGTTCGGCCAGATTTCTGAAGTAAAAATCCCCGGCTGTCATCCGTACCGGGGAGAACCGATTCATCCTTACCGGAGAGATTCAATATTTTGGAATGTTGATTTTATCGCGGTCAGCGATGCGTGTATCCAGTGTGGAGTTTGTGCAGAGGGATGCCCGGTCGGTGCAATCAATCCGGAAAACAGCAGGGTAATCGACACGGAAAAATGCATCACATGTTGTGCCTGCATCAAACACTGCCCCAAACACGCGAGAACGGTGAAACCCGGTCTGGTCAGGGAAGCTTCGCTGCGCTTAAATACATTGTATAAAGAGCGAAAGGAGCCGGAGTTTTTTATCTGACGGGTACGGCAAAGATGGGTGCATTTTTTTATGAACGTCATCGGAATTTCTCAGCGGGTTCGGGTACACAAATATCCGAACATACCGGACCGGGAATATCTCTCACGGGCTGTCCCGGAATGTGCCAGAGGAAAGGAGACAACGGGGCTGCTTCAGGTTCTGCCATGCGGAATTATACGGGAGAAAACCGGGCTGTGCGGGCTAAATCATTTAATGCCTGCAACTCCCGGTTATTGTATAACCAAAGGTTGCCGGCAGGGTGAAAGGTATGGGAATCTCTGAACGAAAGATACGGGAAAAGGAGCAGCGAAGAAAAGAGATCCTTGATACAGCCGAGCGCCTCTTCTTTTCCCGCGGGTACGACGACGTCTCCATGGACGGGATCGCCCATGAGGTCGAGCTGAACAAGGCAACCCTCTATCTCTATTTTAAAAATAAGGAGGCGCTCTTTGCAGCCATTGTGCTCCGGGGCATCGCGATCCTGCAGGAAAAATACCGGAAATGTATGGAGGCAGAAGTCACAGGCATTGTCAAGGTAGCCCTTATGGGCCAGGCCTATTACCGGTTTTCGGAGGAACACCCGGATTACCTGCGACTGATCCACTTTTACGGGTCTGAACGTTTCTCGAAAGAGAATCCGTATACCGCAGAGATCGGAAAAGGGTATGGTACGTGCCGGACGATCCTACAGGATGCTGTCCGGGAGGGTATCGATGACGGTACGATCCGGGCTGATCTCGACCCGTTCCTGATCTCGATGTACCTGATGATCTCCTTCATGGGCATTTTGTCCATGGAAGATAAATGGAAACGGGTGATCGAGGCGGAGGGGTTCAGCTACGAGCAGTACTCCCGGGAATTTTTCCGGTTCATTATTCCTGCGATTTCGACAACTGAAGGTGCACTTCTCTTCACCAATGATGGTACAGCGAATCCGTCGTCCACGTTTCTTTTCTCCATGGACCCGGTTACGATCAAGCATCCGAAAAAGAAATCATCTGCCGAAAAATCGCGAAAAAAGTGAGATTGATCCTGGATCATGTATGAAAGGAAACGATCCATGGAATTCAGGTGGAGACCTAAAACAGCCCTTCTTTTCCTTGCGACCCTACTACCCATCCAGACACCTCCCGTTTTGCCTCCCAATAGCGTACATTAACGTTCTATAACTCAAAGAAAATTGCCCCGTTTGGCCTGAATCCTATGGAAACACCACATTTGAAAAATAGTGTGTAAAGGTGTACAGTGTTTTGCAACTATGGAACAAAGAAACAAGGAAACGGAGCCCGAAAAAGGCCCGGATTCCCCCTTCCAGGATACCCTTCCTGAGGATGCCAAAAATGGAGTTTTTCCCCAACCGTTTATTCACAGGAAAACCAGTACGATCTTCCAGTTCCCCTAAACAGCCCTTCTTTTCCCCGCGACCGTGCTACCCCACCAGCTACCTCGCGTTTTGCCTCCCAATAGCGTACATTAGCGTTTCATAAATCGAAGGAGTGTACCCCGTTTGACATGAATCCAAAGGAAACACCACATTGGAAGAATACTGTGTAAAAGTGTACCGTTTTTGCAGATATGGAACAAAAAAACAAGGAAACGGAGCCCGAGAAAGGCCCGGATTGACCCTTAAGGAATACTCTCCTGGGGGGTGCCAAAAAAGGGGGTTGCTCCCCAAACTCCGATGGTGAGACGAGGTGATGGATAAAAGGCCGGGTCCCCAGAAATTTCGATACGCTTTTGTATATCAGCACACTATTTTTAATACGAAAATGAAAAATCGTATGAAATCGATTTCAATATGCATTTGCATAAGTTTCCTGATACTCGTATGTGTATCCTCTACAGGTTGTATCAAACTTGTCCAGAAAAATATTGATCAATCCGCTGCTCCACAGAACTCTGACAATCCATTGCCCTCTTCCACTCAGACTTCTGTATCCTCCCCTCGACCAATAACAGCATCAACAATTATCAGTGAGACAAAGGTAAACCCGGTAGATCTCGTAGACCCCATTCTTCCAGACGATTATTATCGGACGGTCCGCAATCTATCGGAAAAAAATGGAGAGAGAACTCAAACTCCACTCCGGTCTTCATTGAATTCCCGTACACCAATCTATCATCTTAAGTATTCCCCGCAGTTCAACGCAACAGCCATTAAGGTAAACGTAACCCGGGGTCCGCTGGTAATTTATTTTAAAGCAATACCAAAAATTAACGATCCCCGCATTTCATTTGCAGTTATTACGGTCAGGGAATTCCCTTCAAAAGCAGTTGTCGCTGAAGAACAGATCGATACTTTCCCTAAAACTGATGATATTTCCCTTAAGGAAAATTTAAAAAATGAAAAACAAATTGAAATTTTCAAAGAAGGGTTGTACCATATCAACGTCTATGGGAATCAGATTGATGTGGAAGTAAAGGTATTCACGGGAGATTCCCCGACCGTTAAGCCCGGTACCGTATCTGGAACAGTATCAACTCAGCCCTCTGAAGAATATGACTTGGGGTAAATGAACCGTGTCTGGTAATAATGTGAATGGCGAACACCTTTTCTATTTCAATCGAAAAGAATTGATGATTGATTAATAAGCCCCGCGGTAGCTTCAATTACCAGACATCTTTAACTGGCAGGTTACCTTATTTAGGAAAACAGGTAGTACGTCGTCATCGCATTGCGTGGGTGCTCCAGTAATGGGGGCAAAGCTTGAGCGGAGCCCCAAAGAACGTCAGAAAATTTTTCGTTCAGGAAAATTTCAAATAATTAAATTCACTCTTTGTCGATATTAGTAGATTATTTTAAGGAATCACCAAAGATTTTTCGTAATTGGATTTAAAAAAGGAGAGAGGTCTGATATCCTTGAATCACGATGAAATTGTTACCTCTGTTCGTCCAAACATCTTGCCGTCTTTATCGGTTAGTTCTACAAAGAATGTTTTTCCAATGTTTGAGGGGCTATCAAACATATACGTGGCACTTACCCCAGGTTGCAGAAAAGTATTCGTGTGATATGGTGGATTTACATAAACTGTGTCCCCGGCTACAAACGATTTAACTCCTGAATAGCCGGCATCTCTAAGCCATGCAACATCCTTTGCACCTGCGGCTCCCGTCTGCGAGTTTACGAGTGTTGTCTTGTTTACCTGCCACATTGCATGGGTTGCGCTCCCGAACGTGTCCGAGCACCGTACCCAGATGGTTGTTGAACCGGTTGCAATGGCATCACCTCCCATATGCTCTATTTTCAACCCTTCACTCTGGCTATATGTGGCGCGGATCTGGACCTGGGATGCTTTCTCTGTACCGGTTGACATCCCTCCGGCATACATGCTCACGACAGCCGCAATAATGATCGTTACAACGAGCATTAACATGACGCCGACCACCGGAGATACAGCAGATTCTGAAAAGTTTTTCATGGTTCAACCCTCCACAGCAACTTTTTTATCAAAAACCAGTTTTCCTGTGGGAATATGGACCAGTTTGATATTCACGATGTCACCAGGGCGGAGATGATACCAGTTCGAACCGAGAATTGCCATCATCCCGTCAATATCAGTGGTTGTAAAGGTTGTTGCATCGGTTGTGTAAGTGTACCGAGTCGAAGGGCTTGTCCCATATCCTCCGGAACCATCAGTTATACCACCATAAGGGCTGCTATGCAGTCTGGTCCCGGCCATGAGAGAATAGTTACCATACATCTGGTCCGGGTAAAAAGCACCTGACATAACACTCCGGTTCACACCGGGTCCGAATCCGAGTGGAGAATGGTAATTTTTTGCCCCTGCACCTGTTTTGGTATTTCCAGCGGTCAGGTTCGGGCCCGTTAGAGTGGTACTGTTTGTTGTCCCATCCGAAGCCTTCCATGAAGTAACCAGCTTGAGATCTTTAGTAGAGATTGCCTCACTGACACTCAGCACAATGATATCAAACCCGCTCCCCCCCCAGGTACCATCATTTGTAATATGGCATTCAATACTCGCAGTCGGGGGTTTCTGTTCTGTCTTACCGAGCCCCCCCGCGTACGCGCTCACAACAGCCGCGATGATGATCGTCACCACGAGCATCAGCATCACACCCACGACCGGAGATACGGCACTATCATTTTTATTATGTTGATTCTTCGTCATTTTTCCCTCTGTCATATACTCAGAATGTATTATTATTTTTCATACTTCTGTTTATTTTCGTAGCACTTATTGCTATAAATTTATTATGATTTTAGATTTTAGTGGAGTTAGAAATATTGAATAAACTTCATTAGTATCATTTTTTTTTAAATAGAACAAAAGAAGTGTTACAAAAAGAAAATATTTTATTACTATAATGAGTACAACTCAGTAGTATCTCCAGAAGAATTCCATAAAAAAATCCCGCCGCTCACCGTATCGGTATTGGAGATACTCTACGAATACGTTGCCAGGAAATGAAACCGCATGATGCATGAATTTTTTATTCCGGTAATAATGTTTGCGCTGCTGTTCCAGTCAGAACAGGTGACCGTGACAATTACATCCGGGATAAAAAAAGAATCTGTACCATTACATGAACCTGTACATAAACATCCGGGAAAATTGTCAGAACAATTCAAAATATTTTCTCGTATTCCAGTAGACATTCGTTCCCTTGTCGTGAAAATGGGAGACCGAACCGAACGAGGGGATACAATCCTCCTCGGCATACTGATTATCGCTCTCCTCTCCGGGTACAGTGCCCTCTTTATCGATCTTCCACTTCCTGCCATGGGAGGACTCAGTGTTGTCTCCCTCTTCTCCCTGGGACTGGTTGCTGGTGGCACATGTATCAGATTCAATCCCGATAACTCCGGGAAATATGAACCGGGGCATGTGAATAAGAGAGAAAATTCCCTTTCCGCAAATCAGGCACAGATTATTTCGCCCGTCATGATAGCAGACCCGGAAATTCCGGAAAAGCGCACTCCCGGTATTCTGGATATGTACTGGATTTCGCCCCCGTTTTCCTACATCAAAATTGTAAGGGCTGGAAATGCCGGGTTTACCTACACCGTTGTTGAACCTTCCATCTCACCAAAAGAAAAAACCATCCTACGTGAGACATACGCCTATCTCCGGGATGTCATTATTTTCAATGCAGCAGAAGACAGCACCGGGAATCATCTGGATCCTGCAACAGTCAGACCTGTCATCCACCAGTTCGATCCGGTAATAACTGATGAACGGCTCGCTGTTCTGTACTATTACCTTAAACGGGATCTCACCGGGTACGGGCCGCTCGATCCCCTCATACATGATCCTTCCCTTGAAGACCTGAGCTGTAATGGCAATGACCTGCCGGTCTTTGTCTTCCATAGAGATCACGGCAGCCTGCCAACAAGTGTCGTTTTCCGGGAAGGAGAACTGAACCAGTTTGTCCTGAAACTTGCCCAGAAAGCCAATAAACAGATCTCGCTCTCAAACCCGATGGTGGACGCAACACTTCCCGGCGGTGCCCGGGTCCAGATAACCTATAGCAATGTAGTGTCAACCAAGGGCAGCTCATTCACTATCCGAAAATTCCGCGCCGAACCGATGACACCGCTTGACCTGATCCGTCTCGGTACCTACAATGCTGATATACTGGCGTTCCTCTGGCTGGCCATCGAACACCGGAAGAGTCTGCTCGTTGTTGGCGGGACGGCGAGTGGCAAAACTTCGACAATGAATGCGGTCTCCCTCTTTATTCCGCAGAATGCAAAAGTGGTATCCCTTGAAGACACGCGGGAGATCCAGCTGCCGCACAAGAACTGGCTGCCCACGCAGACACGGGAAGGGAATACGCCGGGGGTCAAAGGCGATATTGATCTCTTCTCGCTTCTCAAGGCATGCATGCGCCAGCGCCCTGAATATATTATTGTTGGAGAGGTCAGGGGCAGGGAAGCCCAGACACTCTTCCAGGCAATGAACACCGGACATGCGACTCTCTCCACCATCCATGCCGGCAGCGTTCAGGAAGCAATCAACCGGCTCACTCACGATCCAATCAATGTTCCGCCGGTCATGTTTACTGCGCTCGATCTCGTGGTCGTACAGTCAATATATTCTATCGGGAACACACGGATCCGCCGGTGCCTCTCCATCCATGAAATTGAAGTCAATAAGGATGGGGAGATCTTCACCATCCCGCTCTATGAATGGGATATCCAGAAGGACACATTCCGGAGAGTGGCTGACCGGTCCCGGGTGCTGGCAGAGATCGCATTTCACCGTGGCTGGACCTTTGAAGAAACGGAGCGCCAGTTAAAAAAACGGGAGGAGTTCTTCTCCTGGGCGCTTGAAGTTGAACCGCCGGATATCCAGGACCTTGCACACGCGATTCACGATCTGGAGTGAAGGAGGTGCAATTCTCTTCAGCTCTTGCCCAAGCTGATGCCAGATGGTCGGATAAAGAATTGTTGTTATACGGATGCCACCTCCGGCAAAACCTGAGGGCAGCACATATCCCGGTTACTGCGGAGAATTATCTTCGTGATGTCCATCTGAATTTTATCGGGTCTGTTCTGCTATTTGGTGCTCTGTGGGCAATCTTTTATTTCAGCGGTTACGAACTCCAGATTCTTTCGGTTACGACATCCGATCTTATCCTCTGGGTTCTGCTGTTTGCCGGTATAATTCCCGGCATCTATTTGTTCCAGATTTACTACCCGGCAATCATTGCACAAGGACGAAAGAGCCGGATCGAACTGGACCTGCCCTATGCCATCTCCTACATGGAGGCGCTCTCTACCGCCATGCCACCTTACGAGATGATCAAAAAAATTTACGAAGAGCAGGATATGTTCGGCGAGATCTCACAGGAATTCGGCGTCATTGTGCGGAATGTCGAGGTATTCGGCGACGACATGATCACCGCGATGAAAGAACTCCAGCGGATGACACCCTCTCCAAATCTCCGCGATTTTCTTAATGATCTGGGAATTGTCTTTGACAGCGGCGGTGAGATCTCTTCCTATTTAGCGGCAAAGACCCAGTATTTCCGGGACCAGGCACAGCAGGAACTGGAACTGGTATTGAAAACGATCGAGATCATGGCAGAAGTCTATGTGTCCGCTTTCGTTGCCGGACCCATTGCTCTGATCATCATGATCGTAGCGCAGGGAATGACCAGCAATAACCAGATGGACTGGCTCCTCTCCCTCATGTATCTCGCTATTCCGGCAGGGGCAATCATCATGATATGGCTCCTTTCCGTCATGCTCCCCCCGGAAAACCTCGAAATTTCCCGGCGTGAAATAATCGAGCATGACTTTGCGGGATCTGTTCCGGTCCACACTTCACATCAGACATCCGCGTCCGATGAGGAAGATGCCAATTTCTACAAACAACTGGCAGCAAAAAAGAAACATCACCAATTGCTCAACCGGTTGCGGCACCCGCTGCGGGCTTACATCTCGAAGTATGATTACAGTCTGGGCGCAGGAGTACTGGTCGCTGGTGTCATCGCTGTATTCTGGATGACCGGATGGTTCGATTCATACTTCCCCGACAACACATTCGAGGCCGTTCTGTGCCTTCTTATCATTGGGTTCATGGTACCGGTTGCCATTGCGTACGAAGGGCGGCGTTGGTACGTACGGAATATCGAATCCCATATCCCGGAATTCTTACGGGAACTTTCCGATATGAAAGATATCGGGATTACCCTGCATGATGCCATCCTGCGGATCTCGAATGCAAAACTGGGTGTGCTGAGTTCGGAACTTTCCCTTGCCTCGCGGGATATCAGCAGTGGTGCATACGTGAATGCGGCACTTGTCAGGATGGAAGAGCGGATCGGGCTCGTATCGGTCAAGCGCACGATATCGCTGCTTGTGCGGGCGGGAGAGATCACCCACAACCTGCGCCAGATCTTCATGATTGCGATTACCGATTTCGAGCACTACCTCAAACTCAAACGTGAGCGGGAGAACACGACGATCATCTACGTCATGATCATCTACCTTTCATTCGGCATATACCTCTACACGGCATACCAGCTGAATGTCCCGTTCCTTGCAAGCTTCCAGAACCAGAATATCCAGCTCAATCTTGCCGGTAACGTTACCGATATGTTCAGGATCAGTATTATTCTCGGGACATTCTCCGGCATCATGGCGGGGCAGTTCAGTTCAAACAGCATTCTCTGCGGATTCAAGCATAGCATTGTGCTCCTTGCTGCAGCGCTGGCCATGTTTATTTTTATTATCTGAACGGTGAGGACACAAAATGGACACACAGGAATGGAATACCCGGGGCGTATCTGAAGTTGTTGGCGAGATGCTGATGATCGGTCTTGTAATCATTCTCATCGCCGTTTTCTCAACAACCATCTCCTCATTTCTTCCCACCGAGCGCTACCCTAGTGTCACCATCAAGATGACCAACGAAACACCGAACACCATTACGGTCTGGCACAATGGCGGGGACTGGATTAAGGCCACTGATCTGCGGGTAATTGTGAAGAATTCCACAGATCATGCCACCGAGACAATATACCGGTTGGATGACAGCCACTACGCTTTTGCACTCGTTCCGCAAAAAACAACCTTTGACCTCGGGAGCAACATTACCATAATCTGGGGTTCCGAACTGGATGGCAATGAAACGGTAAAACTCGCAACCCCGCGTGCGGTCATATTCTCCGGGCAACTCGGGAAGGGGCAGCCATGAAGGATGATGCCGTTGCCCCGGTTATTGCAGCAATGCTGGTTCTTGCCATTATTGTCACGGTCTTTTCTGTCTGGAATGCAGTCGCTCTGCCGTCAATGAAGGCAGAGTCGGAGATCAATCACCTTCACGAAGTCGAGCACTCTTTCATGCAGTTCTCTGCGGATCTTTCTAATGCTGCATTAATGAAACAGGAGGTTGTGTTCACTGAGACCGTCCCCCTGGGAGGTGGCGGTGTGATATTCAATTCTCTCACATCATCCGGCACAATCCGTGTGGATGCAGAACCACTCCCGCTCTTCAATCTTACAATTGTCAATGATTCTGTTGAATATCCGCAGGAAAGCCGGCTGGTGAAATTCTCGTACCGACCTGAAGGGAATTACTGGCAGGACCAGGGATACGTATGGCACTATGGGTACGTGAACGTGACCAAAGGATACTCCAAAAATACGGCTGATAATGCCGGGATGGCGACACCGTTGTCCTATGCCGGAATGAATGCGGTGAACAAGGCAGTTTCTATTAAAAAATTTGCAGGATCGTTAGTAGATCTTGATGCCAGTCCGTGGTTCAACTCGTCAAAGAACTGTTCGGAAATTACGATTTCTGCAGTCACGTTCAGTCCGTCACAGGATGAACAGTTTGCGAGTGGTAACGGCATCGGGACGTTTGGTGTGTCGACTTCGATAAATGAGACCGTCTTTGGCAACCAGGAACATACAGCACCGGATCTGCTGATGATCCGGGTGAACAAATCCCTTCCCGATCCGTTTGCTGTCGACCTGTATAACAAATGCAACCAGACACTCTACAACCTGAACCAGTCATACCCGTATAATGTCTGGCATTATGCCGACAACAGCTCACCGCTGTACCGCGAAGTCGGGATCGGCCACATCAACGGACGACTGCCGTTTACCATTACCCGTAAAACCGTGCAGGTGAACGTGTCAGCGTATTGAGAATTTATTTGTGTAAGGATTGTTGAAATTTTAAATTTCATAGCAATCAGTATTACAATTATTAAAAATCGTATCAAAATATTAAAAAAGAATTAAAGAAAATAGTAACTTCTCTGAGGATACCATGACCAACGACAATGATCTCTCCCGGACCGGCATCTCGATTCCCACGCACCTTCTTGATAAATTTGATGAGATTATCAACCAGCGAGGATACTCATCCCGGTCGGAGGGAATACGGGACGCGATACGCACGTATATCACGAGTTACACCTGGATGTCGGAAGTGAAAGGCGAGCGTCATGGTGTCATCACGATGGTGTACGACCATGAACACCGGGGACTTCTCCCTATCATCAACGAAATCCAGCACGAATTTCGTTCCAATATCAAAACAGCTCTTCACTCCCATGTGAGCCATGAACGGTGCCTTGAAGTGATTCTTGTCAAGGGAGAAGGGACGCAGATTAAAGCGCTCGCCGAACGTCTCATGTCCTTAAAAGGGGTTGAATCGGTAAAACTCACAACGATCCAAGTTGAGGAATAGCACGTCCTTTTTGTCAAATTTCTCTTTTGAATCGGTAAATTTCCCCGTAATTATCAGGAATACACCGGAACCTAAAATATCCATCCTGCTAAAAAAAATTCAATAAAATATTCTTTTACTGGTAAGACACTCCTGTCTCACGGGCGTTTCCAAATCACGTACAGACTGCCGATCACGACCAAAACAAGCGCCAGCACCGGCAGGGGAGCAGATGCAGGAGGTGTAGGTGCTGCAATATGGGATGTGTTCTGCGTATCAGAACGGGAAATCAGGGATGCAACCTCCTCCACTGCATCCACGATACGGGGGCCAGGCCTGCTGATGATATCAGCATCTACGGCATAGATGTGTTCTTCACGTACCGCATTAAGGGCCGCATACCGGGGATCATTCTGAAAGATATCAAAAATCACATCCGATCCTTTCTTGCCCATACCATTGCCCCCGTTTACAAGAATGATATCCGGGTTGATGGCGCGGAACTCCTCTAAGGAAACAGTAACCCATCCATTCCGGCCGGCAAATGCATTGATACCGCCGGCACGGACAATCACCTCGTTCTGGAGCGTTCCGTTGCCGCTGATATAGAGAGGATCATGCCAGACCACATGTACGACAACGGGTCGTGATGCAGATTTAGGAATGGAAGACACCGCAGAAAGCCGGCGGGTAAGATTTCCCACAAGGGTTTCTGCCCGGTCATTGGTTCCGGTGATCACTCCAACCATCCGGATATCCTTTACCATATCATCGATATTCCCCGGAACTAGCACGACCACCGGAATACCCAGATCCCGCAAGCGGGATACTGTACCCGGGGGGGTGAGATGCGCTGCAACGACAAGGTCCGGTTTTGCCGCAGCCACTTTCTCAAGGCTGATGGAAGAGAATCCACCAATTTTTGGTTTGTCTTTTATTTCTGGCGGGAAATCACAGGCATCGGTCACTCCTACAATACGGTCCGCAAGGCCGAGTGCCGCAAGGATTTCAGTGTTGGATGGTGAGAACGAGATGATGCGCGAGGGGGTGCTGTTGAATGATACGACAACACCGGTATCATCGGTAACGGTCAATGCAGTGGCAGGATGGATGATGCTCGCGATCGTCAACACGATTAGTATCACAGTAGGATTGAGGAAGAACCGGTGATGCAGGTTTTCACCGGTCATGATTTGACATCCCGTGACAATGTACGAAGGTAGATAAGACTCTCATCTGCTGCTGCGAGCTCGCGAGTTTCCACCACCCGTGTCACACCCGGGCCAAGGTGTTTGACAATAGCAGGAAAGTCAATGGATCGTTGCCCGCAACCAAGGTGATCGTCGCATTCCCCACAGTTGTCGTGAAGGTGGATATGACAAAACTTTCCGGTTTTTAAGAATGCTTTGAGATTGTGATTGATCTGGGCATGACCGACATCGAGGGTAAATCCCAGTCCGCGCCGGGTTAGTTCCGGTAGGAATGCCGGGGTACGGAAGTGACAGCACTCCCACGCTCCCATGTTCTCGACACAGAGTGGGATACCATGTTCTTCCTGGAGGTTCACGAGATCATCCAGTGAGCGGAGCAGTGCGGAGAAAGAACGATTCCGGACCTCTGCATAGGAAGTAAATCCGGGATGTACTACTACCCGCTTTGCATCGATTGCAGCACAGATGGGCATGAGATCTGTAAGGACGTTCACCGAAGCAGCCCGCATACGTTCATTTATGGCGGCAAGATTGATCTCAGCGGCTGGGGCATGCACCGTGTACGTAAGCGAATACTCAGTGCAGGGGTTGCTGTCCATGATAAGATCATGCAGCCCATCTGACAAAATCTCAACACGGTTCACCCGTTCTGCAAGAGTGGCGAGTGCGGTGTCCAGTGGCTTGTCGATACAGCAAAAAGTTGATATAGCAAAATCTGTTGAATTCAATTACAGTTCCTCCGGTTTGTCTTGTATCTTCTTTGAAATGTACGCTAAAATCTCCGTAAACGTTGGGGCACTTTGTGCTCCGGCAACCTGTGCATCTTCAAGAGTACGCATTGCAACGCCCCCGGTAAAATCACATGAGGCGAGGCTTGTTCCATCCGGAAGATGGAGAATAATTTTTTTCGGGTCAATCTCCCGCAGTGCCAGGATAACCGGCAGGTTGCCGGCTCCAACCGGGTGATGAGTAATGATCACATAACTTGCATGGGAGAGAGATGTGGCCAGTTCAGCCAGTGCTTTCCCGGACATGGGAGTGAAAGGGGGCAGTGCAATGCAGGGGATATCCAGTGCGGTGGCAGCGGCATAATCACTGTCATTGGTGGCTAGGATACCGGTTGAGAGGGAAAAACTCCTGCGTGCGAGGAAATGCAGGAGATCGGATCCGGTCCCCCCTCCGCAGATCACATGAACCTTTTCGGAGGTTCTTTGGGGATTTGTCCGATCTGCTCCGGTCATGGGCATCAGGTACGTCCTGCCGGTTGCCGGGTGACGGGCAGTTACAACATCAGCACCATACGCTTCCCGTATTGTCTGCGGGGTGAGTACCTGCGACGGAGTACCATCGCCGGCAACCCGCCCGTCCCGTATGAGGATGAGCCGGTCGCAGAAGAGGGCGGCGAGATTGAGATCATGAAAAACCGCGATGATGGTCGATCCCTCATCAGAAAGACAGCGCAGGAGCATAAGGATCTCTGACTGGTGACCAAGATCGAGATGCGAGGTTGGCTCATCGAGAAGCAGCACGCGGGTATCCTGTGCAAGGGCACGGGCGATGAGCACCCGCTGCCATTCCCCGCCGCTTAAGGTTTTGATCGAGCGGTCCTCCAGATCAGCAGTCCCGGTCTGGCGCAACATTGTACGGCATCGTTCGTAATCCGCCGGGGAGAGGGCGGCAAACCGGCTCGTTCGTAAGTAGCGTGCCATGAGAACGACCTGCATTACGGAGTAGGAGAACGGACGGCTCTCATCCTGTGGCACAAACCCGAGTGCCATCCCGAGTTCAGCGGTTGTATATGCTGATACCGGCTTGTCGTTGAGCGTCAGGAGCCCGTTGCACGGTAACGCCCGGCTGAGTGCCCGCAGGAGGGTTGTCTTGCCTGAACCATTCGGACCGATAATGCCGGTGAATGTGCCGGGAGTAAACGAGCAACTGATCTGTTCGATGATATCGGCAGTACCGTAACCAGCGCTTATCTCATGTGCATGGAGCGTGTCGCGGGTCACGTGTTCACCCCGCGCTGGCGGATGAGCCAGAGGAAGAACGGTGCTCCGATAAATGCGGTGATGATGCCGACCGGCAGATCGGAAAAGAAGGTCCGGGCAAGAGTGTCTGACAACACGAGGATGATTCCGCCAAGCAGGACTGCACCCGGGATGACAATGCGGTTGTCCGGGCCAAGGAGGATGCGGACTATGTGTGGGGTAATAAGACCGATGAACCCGATCGAACCAGCAACTGAAACAGCAACAGCGGTAACCAGTGTGCTGCTCCCGAGCACAACCCAGCGTGCCCGGATGGCGTCAATCCCGAGATGGGCGGCAGTCTCTTCACCAAGGGAGAGCGCGTTGAGATCGCGGCCCATGAAAAAAAGAATGAACGATACCGGAACGAGCACTGCTGTGGTGAGAAATGCATCGGTTGCCGATGCATTCCAGAGACCTCCCATAAGCCAGAAGATGATCTGGTGGACATTCTCCCCGGCAATAGCAATTAAGAACGAGACAATGGCAGAAAAGAAAAACGATACTGCGATGCCGGTGAGCAGAAGGGTTTCAACAGGGATGACACCCTGCCGGCCGGCAATCGACCAGACGATCAGGATTGCAAGAACTGCACCGGCCCATGCGAAAAGCGGCATACCCATCCCGCCAAAAAACACTACGGCAATTGCTGCGCCGAGCGCTCCCCCGGAGGAAGTGCCGAGGATATAGGGATCGGCCATCGGGTTCCTGAACAATGCCTGCATGGCGGCACCGGCAATGGCGAGACTGCCCCCTACGCAGAATGCCGTGATGACCCGGGGGATCCGTATACCGCTGATGATCCCGGCCGGGTCCATCCCTCCGGGCGGAATTCCCAAACCGGTCGGACCGATCAGGGTGCAGGTGATAATGGTTACTCCTGCACCTACAATGAGGATGAGAAGCCAGAGCCAGCGATTAGCAATCAGCATCGTACAGATTCCTAGACCCATTACCCTACTCCAGCATTTTCATTTGTCGCTCGTTCCTTACACCGGGAAACAGGAGATTTAGAGAAATATGAATGTCCCCTGCTGGATGGCCTTGCCGCTGATTTTATCGACAACCGTATACTCGCCCCGGGCATTTCTGGGGATTGAAAAAGATCGTGCTGCGCCTGCCGGCTGCCAGGAGATCTGACTACCGAATTTGTCGATCCGACAGTTATCTGCGTAGAGCATGAACTTGTCACCCGCACTGATGAAACTGTCAGCTGCCCCGATCTTCGTTAAATATTTCTTTACTGTCGTGCTGTTGCAGCTCGGGGATGGCAGAATATCGCTCGTCCCGATTTTGATCTTTGAATCCGTATACTGGATGTGGACTTCTATCTCTTTCAGATCAAAAGGATCGCCACCGTAATGCTCAAAGAGCAAGCCATTGTCAGCGGTAAATCCCGTGGGATAATCTGGTACATAGTTGCCGGTATTTTGATCCTGGATATCCTGAATTACGGGAGTAACCTCCATTGAAACCTGCGGTGCTTTTTTTATGTTTGTGCCAAGTCCGCCAGCAAATGAACTCACAACCGCAGCGATGATGATGACAACGACGAGCATCAGCATCACACCAACTACCGGGGAGACTGCACTTTCCGTCAGTCGTCTCATTGGACAAACACTTCCTTGTCAAAAATATACTTGTTGCTTGGAGTGTGGAGGATCTTTACATCCACCGGAACTCCGGCACGGAATCCATAACTTGTATCGCTGATGTCAAAACCAAGAAGTGCGCTTGTTCCGGCAGGACTGCCGGTACTCAAGAGATCACCTGTTGACCAGGTAAAATTTCCAAAATCCACACTGGTATTGTAGCCAGAACGACCGACTTTGGGATCATTCAGGAACGGCACACGTGTGAACCGCAGGGCACTGTATAACTGGGTAGCTGGACTTGATGCATCCTGAGAATGTTTGATTACCGTTCCGTTGGATGCCGTGTAATAGGTGATGATTTTTAGATCCTGTGACCGGATCGAATCACCGCTTACATGTTCAAATACCATCTTTGTCGTAGTTCCCCCCATGGTATCATCCATCGCTGTGTCGATCTTGACGCTGATCGATGCACTCGGTGTCACTTTCTGCCCGGAACCCATTCCCCCGGCAAACGAACTCACGACTGCCGCGATAATGATCACTACGACAAGCATCAGCATCACGCCAACAACCGGGGATACTGCTGACTGCCGTTCAACAGCCAAACGTTCCTCGTTCATTCCGCATTCTTCCCGCGTGCCTGACCGAACCAGAAACCAAATACGCCCCCAACAAGAATCCCGCCAACAGCGGCTTGCAAGGCAAAAAGACAAGCCTCAATTTCCCCGCTTGGGGGTTGCCACTGGGGGATCAGGGGCTGGAAACTTTCCACGGGGTTACCGGAAAGTTTTGCAATAAGCCCAGACCCCACATTATCAGAACCGGCAAATTCAGCCCCGCTCATAGTTGCACTCGTGTACAGGAACAAGGCGCAGAATGCTACAATGGTAATTGCGGCCAGGAGTTCGAGCGTATATTTGTATGCCATCAGAACTCACTCCGGGCCGCATTGATCTTTTCTTCAGAGAATATTTTCAGCCGGATGAGGATATCCGGTTTGAGCGTCAGGATATACTTGAACACCAGTGCAAGAACAACGCCTTCGACAATCGCAAGCGGAATCTGCGTAACTGCAAATATGCCCATGAACAGGATAAACGAACTGACAACACCGCCGGTCCCTGCCGGGTATGCAAGTGCCAGTTCCAGCGATGTGGTCACGTACGTAAACATATCTGCAAGAGCGGTTACCAGGAATACCGTAACGTAAATATTTACAGAAGTGTTCCGGAGTAACCGGTATACTCCATAGCCCACCAACGGTCCGACAATCCCCATGGAGACAATGTTTGCTCCAAGGACCGAAAGCCCGCCGTGGGCAAGGAACAGGCTCTGGAACAAGAGAACAATTGCACAGACTACTGCGGTGATCCACGGTCCGAATGAGATCGTTGAGAGCCCGGTTCCGGTTGGATGGGAACAACTGCCCGTGACTGAGGGGAGTTTTAAGGAAGACAGGATGAAAATAAATCCACCCGTCACTCCCAGCAGGGGAAGTGCTTCCCGATCAGCATTAAGTATTTTTTTCAGCTGGTATATTCCGAGCATGAGGCAGGGTAGGGCGACGATCCACCAGACCAGGCACCATTGCCACGGTAAGAATCCTTCCATGATATGCATGATAACACCAAACAAGTTAATTTGTTTTAAGACAAATTGATTTTAGTTCTAAGTGTTTTCAGTGCTATTTATATTTAAAATTTTTTAATTTATTCAGAAAAAAAGAAAAAAACGTCATAACATTTACCGAGCTTCGCACAGGAGTTCCCTTTCTTTTGACTGTTCGGGTTTCCTTTTACAGTATTACAATTTTAAAAATATTGCACACTAATTGCTACGAAATTAATAAAATATAAGAACTGTGAGATCCTATATTAGATACAGGGTATCGCTGGTATCCCGGCACAACCCGAACTTTCGACAAAGTAAACACTTGAACTTTTTATTACCCTTCCAGGACCGGCGGGGAAACCGGTCCCGGGAGCGGCAGGAGATTCTACTGCCGGGGATACGGGATTATTAGAAGAATATTAAACACATTTTCTTTTTCTAACATCCACACTTCATTTTCAAAAGATAATGCCGGCTTCCCCAAAAGAAAACCGACACCAGCCCGTGCTTCCTCTGGTCTGATAACTCAGGACAATTTAATTCTCCGTCTTTACCCGGAACGGCACAATAAATTTCCCATTCTCATTCTCCACGATAAATGAATCGACCCCGTATACTGTCCTGATACATTCGGGTGTGAGAATGTCTGCAGGTTTTCCATAACCAATTTTTTTCCCGTTATCCAGAAGGAGCACGGTATCTGCATACCGGTACGCAAGATTGAGATCATGGACGGCAATTATCATCGAAACACCCCGTTCCCACGTGATCGCCCGCATGGTTTCCATGACCTCGATCTGGTACCGGACATCCAACGCACTCGTTGGCTCATCGAACAGGAATAACCGGGGATCCTGGGCAAGTGCCCGGGCAATGAACACTTTCTGCCGTTCACCTCCGGACAACTGGTCCATATACTTCCCCGCCATAGTTCCCATCTCAAGCGCATCGAGCGCCTGCTGGACCTGCGAGAGTTCCTCATCGGACACAGACCACTTGATATGCTGCCGTCTCCCAAGGAGGACGGTCTCAAAAACGGTAGAGTATAAGGTATAGGTGAAATGCTGGGGCACATACCCGATCATCTTGGCAAGATCTACCGGATCAATATCCTGTATATTTTTCCCGTCGATACTGATCCGCCCTTCAGATGGAAGGTGAACGCCAGCGATCGTTTTGATCAGGGTGGATTTGCCCGACCCGTTCGGTCCGACAAGTGCCACAATCTCCCCGGCCCCCAAGGAAAAAGAACAGCTGTCGAGCACCCGTTTTCCCCCGTAATCCTTGCAGAGGTTATCAATGACGATCTCCATCTCATACCTCCTAATACAGCCCCCTGCCCCGGGCTCTCAGGATCAGGAAGAGGAAGAACACTCCGCCGATGGCGTACATGATGATGCCGACGGGAATCTCCACCGGGCTCATGACCGTCCGGGCCACTGTATCCGAAATAAGCAGGATCGCAGCGCCCATCAAAGCAGAACAGGGAATCAGGTAACGGTGATCATTTCCTATGATCATACGGCAGATGTGCGGTCCCATGAGGCCGATGAACCCGATAACGCCGGTAAAGGCAATACAGCAGGACGCGGCAAAGGTTGAGATCATGAGGCCGGAAAGGCGGAGGCGTTCAACATTGATGCCAAGATTTTTTGCCACGTCATCACCCGCTGAAAGGGCATTGAGATCCCAGGCTTTTCTCTCCAGAAGAATAAATGAAATCAGGCAGAGCGGGAGGAGAAGCAGGACTGCATTCCAGCTGGCACCCCACATCCCGCCCATCAGCCAGACGATCAGTTCCCGGAGTTTGTCATTGTTGGTGATGTACTTGAGCGACATCACGCCAGCGGTGAAGATGTACCCGATAACGACACCGGCAAGGATCAGGGTTGACTGGGTGGTGCCCCGGGAACGGGATATACCGTAGACAAGAAGCATGGAAAGCCAGCCGAATACAAAGGCCATGACCACGATAAACAGGTCATAACTCAAAAACAACCAGGCCCCGATCATTCCCGGTCCTATCACAATGGCGACTGCCGCACCAAACGATGCTGCTGATGAAAGCCCGAGTGTAAACGGACTGACCAGCGGGTTGCGGAGAAGTCCCTGCATCACCGCTCCTGCAATGGCAAGGCTCATGCCGGTCAGGATCGCAAGGAAGATTCGTGGCAGCCGGAACCCGATAACGATCAGTTCTGCCTGCGGGTTTTGTGGCGCAGGAATAGAAAAGGGGATTGTGTCATACCATCCGGCAATTACCGGGATATATCCATGCAGGAACTTCTGGATTGAGACGGCACATGAGTGTCCGATAGCAAGAATGGTATCTTCCGGTGAGAGGGAGACGGTCCCGATCCCAGCCGACAAAATGGCTGAAGCGATAACAAGGAGCAAAAGACCTATGATCAGCGCAATGCGTTTGGAACTTCCTTCTTTATACAGGGAATGGACCGTTGCGATCGGGGCTGCATCCTGTGGGTTGTTCTGTGGCATGAATGATCGTCGGGTTTTGTGGGATTGTCAGACTTCGAAAAATGGGGAGTTACCAGACGGTTTTTTACATCCCGATTCCTTTTACAACCCCGGCGATCTGGTCAGCCCGGAGATCCTCAAGTTTCAGGTACCGTGCACCAAGGTCATCTGACAGGGCATGGGCAAGACCAAAAGATATGAAGTTCTGTTCGGAATCAATGACAAGCGAAGATATCCCGGCATCCCGGATGTGGGACGCCACTTCTTTTGCATCCTCAAGCGGCGAACCCGAACCCATGCTCACGTTCGCTTTCCCGTCAGAGATGAGGATCATCCGGGGGATCGTGTGGTGGTTGATCATCAGCTCGCGTTTGAGTACCTCAAATCCCTTGGAAAGCCCGTGAGCCAGAGGCGTCTTTCCGCCAACGGGCAGAGACTGCATATATTTTCGTGCCAGTTCGACACTGGATGTCGGGGGCAGGAGCACTTCGGCACTCGCTCCCCGGAATACTACGAGACCGACCCGGTCGCGTTTCTGGTATGCATCGATCAGGAGCGAGAGGATGGCCCCTTTGACTTCGGTCATCCGTTGCTGGGCACCCATACTCCCGCTTGCATCGACAACAAATAATACAGTGTTTCCCATCTTGCGCTCCCGGACTTTCTCGCGGATATCTGACGGTTCGATCCTGACCGCGAGTTCCCCCACGCGATCCTTCTGGTGAGGTGCCGCTGCCCGGATCGTAGCATCCAGTGCTATATCGGGTCCGACCGTCTCCGGAATCCGGCTGCGGACATATTTGCCGTCCCGGGATTCGGTTACGCTCCTCCGCCCGTTTCCTTCGCGACGGAACGAGTCAATGCGACGGGAGGGTGACAGCGGCTGCTGGTTTACCGTAAAGGCAGACCCTTCTGCAAACTGCGTTGTCATTGAACCGTCGGGCATGGTATTTTCTTTGGGTTTCTGGTTCTCGGGATGTTCGTGAGTATGTTCGGGCTGCTGGCGTTCCTTCTGGGATTTTTGGATGGATTGTTCCATCTTCTGTTTGTCCATCTGCTGCTCGGTGAAAGGACGGCGCCGCATCCGGTGCGAGAGGACCAGTGTTGCTGCTTTGCGGACATCGTCTTCATCCACTTCAGTGCAGCCACGATAGGCGGCAATCGTTGCAGCGGTCTTCATCATCGTGATATCTGCCCGGTGCCCATCAACGGCCATGTCAATGCAGATCTGTGCAATCATCCGGAGCATATCATCGGATACCGTGACCCGGGGGAGAAGTTCCTGTGCCCGTACGATCCGATCCCGCAGTTCTTGTTCACCGGATTCCCATGCATGAAGGAATGCGTCCGGCTCGCCCTCATATTTTTGCCGCCGGCGGATAACCTCCACCCGGGTGTCGGCGTCATGGATGCCCTCAATATCCACACATAACCCAAACCGGTCGAGAAGCTGGGGACGGAGTTCACCTTCCTCGGGGTTCATGGTGCCTATCAGGATGAACGAAGACGGATGGACATACGAAACACCTTCCCGTTCGATGAAGTTCATTCCCATTGCTGCTGCATCGAGCAGGACATCAACAATGTGATCGTTTAAGAGATTCACTTCATCGACATACAGGATGTTTCGGTTTGCCTGCGCAAGGATTCCGGGCTCAAACTTTTTTTCGCCTTTTTTCAATGCATGTTCGATGTCAAGGCTGCCGACGACCTTGTCTTCCGTTGCACTGATGGGGAGTTCGATGACCCGCATCCTGCCGGCTTTCGCGATCAGGTCTGGTGATTTTTTCTGGCAGTCAAGACACAAGCCTTTCGCATCGGCAGGATCGCACCCGAAGATACATCCTTCGACTACCATCCGGTTGGGTAAAAGATGTGCGAGAGCACGGGCTGCGGTGGATTTTGCCGTACCCTTTTCTCCTTTGATCAGGACCCCGCCGATACGGGGATTGATCGCGTTCAGGATGAGGGCGAATTTCATTTGTTCCTGACCGACAATCGCGGAGAATGGATAAATGTCGTCGAAGTGATGCATGGTCTGGCTCCTGGTATAAAAAATATTATTTTAACTACTACTCTTTTGATATGTTTTTGTATTTTCATAGTATTAATTATTTTATTTTTTACTTTTAATCATAAGTAGTATGAAATTTCGTAAGATTTTTAATACTGCGGGAAGAGAAGATAACCATAGCACCGGGTGGCAGGAATCCGGAACGTGCTGATGATCCCGCGAAAAAAGGATATGGGTGTCCGGATCCCGGTTTTCAGCCGACGTTTTCTGACAATGAAATGCACACCCTGCAAAGGGAGGCAAAAAGAAGCATGAAACTTACCGCAATAATGTGGGGGTCATATGCCCCGATACTGAAACGTGCAGCAGCAATTGCCCGTGTTGATCTCACCATTTATCCAAACCGGGTGCTGGACGAGATGCCCGACAAGGTTGATGAGGCGATTCTGTCGATGAAGACTGCTGATGTTATCCTCCTCTATCACACATCCGATATGTTCTGGGAGCGCATCGATAAGGAGATCAAAACGATCGGAAAGACCGTACCGGTTATTTCGCTGGGATACGATCCATCCGCATGGGTGCACTCGACGGTAAGGCCGCAGATCGTCACAACCTGCCAGACATATATCACCAACAACGGGGAAGAGAATTTTAAAAATCTGCTCCTGTATATAGAAAAAGAAATTTTCGGCGGGGACATTATTGTTGTCCCGCCAGTTCCCGTCCCCTGGGAAGGACTCTGGCACCCGGATGCCCCTTCGGCATTTACCCGTGTGGATGATTATCTTGCGTGGTACACCGGGCAAGCCCGTACCAATGCCCCGTATGTCGGCATTATTTTCTCCCGCGTTACGTGGGCTTCTGAGAATACCACCATTGAGGACATGCTTATCCGGAGTCTTGAAGCACAAGGCCTCAATGTCATTCCTGCGTTTACATATGCTGTCCGTGATGATACCGTTGGTGCGAAAGGGATGGTATACGTTGTCTTTGAGTACTTCATGAAAGATGGCGTTCCCCGTATTGATGCGATGATCAAACTGGTGCCGTTCCTCCTTGGCACTTCGCGGGGAGCAGATTACCGGGGCAAAACTACGGCAGAAAGTGGGGTTGAACTCCTCACCCGGCTGAACATCCCGGTATTCCACCCCGTAATCTCGATGTACAAATCCGTTGAACAATGGCGGGAATCAACCGGGCTCACCCTTGACACTGGCTGGGCGGTTGCCATGCCGGAATTTGAAGGCGTGATCGAACCGGTCTTTATAGGGGCCACCAGCAGCAGTGAGGATGGGGAAAAACCCCGGGAACCGGTGCCGGACCGGTGTGACAAAGTGGCCGCCCGCGTGAAACAATGGATACAACTTGCAAAAAAACCCGTGCATGAGCGCAAAGTCGCATTCATGTTCAACAACAATCCGTGCGCGAATGCGGATGCAAATGTCGGCTCCGCGTCCCATCTCGATTCCATGGAGAGCGTTGCACGGGTCTTACAGAGGATGAAGGAAGCCGGGTACGTGATAACGCCCCCGGAAGATGGCAAAGAACTCATTAAAACCATTCTTGAAAAAAAGGCCCTGTCTGAATTCCGCTGGACCACCGTGCAGGATATCGTTGCAAAAGGCGGGACACTTGCACTCATGGATATGCAGACCTACCTGCCATATTTCTCCTCACTTCCTCCCGCCGTTCAGAAACGGGTGAACGATACGTGGGGAGAACCTCCCGGTATGGGGATGGTTCTTGACGACAAGATCCTCATCACCGGTGTACCATTTGGTAATGCCACGGTCCATGTCCAACCGAAACGTGGCTGCTACGGTGCACGATGTGACGGGCAGGTCTGCAAGATCCTCCACGATCCGGACTGCCCCCCGCCCCACCAGTACCTTGCCACGTACTTCTGGATCCAGAAGTGCTACGGAGCAGACGTGGTCGTGCACGTCGGGACGCACGGGAGCCTTGAGTTTTTACCCGGTAAAGGTCTCGGTCTCTCACAGGAATGTTTCCCGGACATTGTTGGTGGGACGGTGCCGTACCTCTACATCTACAATGCGGACAATCCCCCGGAGGGAACGCTTGCCAAGCGGCGGAGCTATGCAACGCTTGTCGATCATATGCAGACAACGATGACGGGCAGCGGGCTGTACGAAGGCTTGGAGGAACTCGACAGTCTCTTAACCCAGTATGAGACAGCAAAGAATGATCCGGCCCGGGGCCATGCCCTCCAGCATCTCCTCATCGATGCAATTGAAAAAAATAACCTCAACAAAGACATGCACCTGTCCCATGACATGCCGCTTTCAGAAGTGGTGAGCCGGGCCCATGAAGCGCTCTCAAAGATCCGCAATACACAGATCCAGTCCGGCATGCACATATTCGGAGAAGTTCCCCAAGGAGAGAAACGGATAGAGTTCATCAATTCCATAATCCGTTTTGATGACGGGAACAATTCCGTCCGCCGCATTATCGCAGAAGTGCTGGGATATAACCTGTCCGAACTCCTCGCCAACCAACACCAGTATTCCGATGCCGGTGGTGCATCTTACGGTGCAATCCTCGAAAACCTCGACGCGGCCACGAAAGATTTCATCCGTGCGGCGCTTGAAAAAGCAACGACACCCTATGCCCTGATGTTTGCCCATTCGGTTTCACCGGCACAGGCACAGGGACTGGATACCATCCGGGTTCGTATTCTCGATATCAACCGGCGGATGGACGAAACGCATGAGATCGAATCGCTCTTTAACGGTTTAAATGCCGGTTATATCCCGGCCGGACCCTCGGGACTGATCTCACGGGGCCATGAAGATGTCCTCCCTACCGGAAGAAATTTTTATTCGCTTGACCCGCACCGGGTCCCGACCCGGGCTGCATGGCGCGTCGGACAACGATTGGCAGAAGCGCTGGTCAGCAAATTCAAAAAAGAAGAGGGAAAAATACCGGAAAATGTTGCTTTTTACTGGATGGCAGGCGACATCATGTCATCCGATGGGGAGATGTTTGCCGAGATGTTTGCCATGCTCGGTGTTGAGCCGATATGGCTTTCGAACGGGCAGGTGAAATCATTCTCCATCATCCCCCTTGAAACGCTCGGGCGGCCGCGTATCGATATCACGGTCCGTACCTCCGGCATTCTCAGGGATAATTTTGCCAACTGTTACGAACTTCTCGATGAGGCGGTGCAGAGTATCGCTGCACTTGAGGAACCGCCGGAACAGAATTTTGTCCGGAAACATGCGCAGCAGAGCATGGAAGAGAACGGCGGGACGTGGCGCGATGCAACGCTGCGAATATTCTCCTCGCAGCCCGGTACCTACTCCAGCGGGGTCAACCTTGCCGTGCTCGCAAGTGCGTGGAAGGATGAAAAAGACCTTGCGGATATTTTTGTTGCCACGAACGGGTATGCATACGGTAAAGAGATCACGGGACAGGCCGCTCACGGGCAACTGGCATCGAACCTGTCCTCGGTCGCAGTCACCTTCAACAAAGTGCATTCCGACGAGTACGACCTGCTCGGCTGCTGCTGTTACTTCGGTGCTCACGGGGGCATGACAGCTGCCGCCCGCCATTATTCCGGCAACGAGGTGAAGCCCTATTACGGGGATACGAGGGAGCCCGAACAGGTAGAGGTCCGCGATCTTGCCGATGAGATCCGCCGCGTGGTCAGGACCAAACTTCTCAACCCGAAATGGATCGACGGGATGAAAGAGCACGGGTACAAGGGTGCTTCCGACATCATGAAACGGGTAACCCGGGTCTATGGCTGGGAAGCGTCAACGCAGGAAGTGGATGACTGGATCTTCGACGATATCGCGGAAACTTTTGTCAACAACGATGAGATGCGGGAGTTCTTTGAAGAGAATAATCCCTATGCTCTTGAAGAGATTGCCCGGCGTCTCCTTGAGGCAGAGCAGCGCGGGCTCTGGAAGGCAGACGAACAGGTGCTGGGCGATCTCAGGAACAACTATCTTGAGATCGAATCATGGATGGAAGACCAGGTCAGCGAGGGAGATTACCAGGGCGGAAACGTGGACATCATGACGCAGGAAGATATCACGGGATGGGGAGATTCGATGAAAGAGATCATGGCAAACGTGCATGCAAAGCACAAGAAGGGATGATGATGGCTGCGGATTTTTACGGGAGACTGCAATGAACGCGATAGAAACTCATGATCTCACGAAATATTACGACACCCTGTGTGCCGTTGATCATCTCACCCTTTCGGTGAACAACGAGATCTTTGGCCTGCTCGGACCCAACGGATCTGGCAAAACGACAACGGTGCTCATGCTCACTACACTGCTGCATCCGACAGAGGGGAGTGCCATGGTCTGCGGCAACGATATTATTGACAAAGCCGAAGCGGTCCGGAGTTGTATCAGCTATGTTCCTCAGGATATGGCAGTCGATATCAAGCTGACCGGTCGGGAAAATGTCCGGTTTTTTGCGGACCTCTATGGCGTTTCCCATGCAAGCGATCGTGTCGATGAGGTGCTTGCGGTCATGGAACTCACCGATCGTGCCGACGATCTCATCAAAACCTATTCGGGCGGAATGAGACGGCGGCTCGAACTGGCACAGGCGCTGGTTCATGAACCATCTGTTCTCTTTCTGGATGAACCAACCATCGGACTGGATGTTGCAGCCCGGAAAAAGATCTGGGAGCACATCAGGGCTCTTAGAAAGAAGGGCATGACGATTTTTGTTACCACCCACTACATGGACGAGGCTGACCAGTTCTGCGATCGCGTCGGGATCATCAGCAAAGGAAAAATTGCAGCACTCGGTTCACCTACGGATCTGAAAGCTCGGCTGATGAAGGACGTAATCACGGTCCGTGTAGACGGGGAATGTACACCGCCAACGATTGATGGCGTGGTTTTTGTCGGGCGAAGTGGTGACGAGGTCTCGTTCACGGCAGAAAATGGCAGCGAAGCTCTCCCGGTACTTGCGGATATGCTCGCCCGGTCGGGGGTTACGATCCGGGCCATGTCGCTGCGTGAACCGACCCTTGACGATGTTTTCCTGCAGGCGGTCGGCCAGCAGGAGGAGCCGCATGGGTTTGAAGATGGCAAATTCCGGATTATGCTGCGGAGGCGCAAATGAGAGGCGTTGTAACGTATATGAAACGGGACTTTCTCAAGTGGTCCCGTGGCAGGGTGGCCGTGATTTCAGCACTGGTCATGCCGGCAGCATGGCTCATCTTTGTGGGGCTTGCCCTGCCGGTCAAATTTACCGGTAACTATCTTGACTTTATCACACCGGGGATTCTGGTGATGACCATGCTATCTGCCGGGTTGTCCGGTGGTGCGCTGTTGATGTTTGACAAGATCTTAGGATTTTTGAACAAGTTCCTTGCCCTGCCCACGCCGCGTGGCAGTATTCTCGTTGGCAAGATCCTGTTCATCACCGGCCGTGGCCTGATACAGACCACTATTATTCTCGTCATCGCTCTCCTGATAGGTGCTACCCTGATCAGCCCGATACAGTATGCGCTTACCTACATCATCCTCTTCCTGTTCGGGGTACTTATCTCGGCATTTGCCACAACTATTGCGCTGTATCTCGATGATCATGACTCCTACTCGGCGTTCAGCACCATGATCTCGATGCCGCTCTTCTTTACTTCGAGCGCCCTGATGCCCTACAGTGTGATGCCGGGATGGCTTGCCACAATCGCCCACCTTAACCCGCTCAGCTTTGCAATCGATGCGGTGCGGGACGTGACCGCCGGAGGGCTTCCCGTTGTTCCGCTTCTCGTCCTGTTGGGGCTCACGGTCGTCGTTATGGGAATCTGTGTTCAGGTATTCAGGAAGGTGACGGTATGAAGATGGACCATTGCCTCATACCGATTCTGGCAGTCGTGCTTATCGTGAGCGTGTTAATCGCCGGGTGTACAACAACGGTAACCGGCCCGGGACAGTCTGCCCAGGAAACTCCAGCAGCAACAGTGCCAATCCCGGGAACCGCAGGTACGACCACTTCATCCCAGTCCGTTTCACCTACAGGGCCGAATGTCTGCACCCCAATCACGATTACCCAGACCGATGGTAAACAGGTAACCCTGTCCTGCCGGCCCCAGCGACTCATCGTTGCAAACGCGGGGGCAGCTGAGATGCTCATCGCGTTCGGCGCAGGTAACCAGATCGTCGGGGTGACGGAATCTACGCGGAACGTATCCTATATTATGGACAAGATCCCGCAGGCCCAGAATATCGGTAACTGGCAGACCCCGAACGTGGAACAGATTCTCGCGCTGCATCCCGATGTGGTGATCTCGTATTCAAGCTACAAACCCAAGAATCTCGACCAGCTCACTGCTGCCAACATAACGGTAATCTCCCTGGACTGCTATAAACTCACATCGCTGTCTTCCGATGCCCGTACACTGGGAGCGCTCACGGGTAAAACCAATGAGGCCGAGGTGTACGCACGCATGGTGGAAAATACAATAGGAGATGTTGCAAAGCGGGTGAAAACTATTCCCGCTGACAAGTACCCGACGGTGTATTTCGAGGGTTATACCGATTATACTGCATCGGCAAATGGGTCCGGGTCCGGAGAGATGCTCACTGCGTCCGGTGGGAAAAATATAGCCGGCGATATGGTACCCGCGTCGGCACAGGTAAGTCCGGAATGGGTAGTGGCAAAGCAGCCGCAGTACGTGATGAAGGCGGTCTCATCTTCAAATATGGTACCGTTAAAAGAGATTGTGCAGAAGATGAAAGCCCGGCCGGGCTGGGATACAATTCCGGCCGTTCAGCAGGATCGTGTCTATGCCTTTGCGAGTGATATCGAGTATGGTCCCCGTGCCTATATCGGTCTTGTATGGACCGCCCAGCTTCTTCACCCGGATGAATTCCGGGATATGCATCCACGGATGATGCTCAATGATTATGAGCAGCGGTATGTATCGGGCACCAACAAGACGACGGTGATATACCCATAATCTCATCACTATCATTTTTTCTTTGCACTATGAGTGGACCCTAAACAATCGGCACTGAAAAAATCTTACCAAGTATTACTTTCTGCCACTTTTTTTCAAAACCTTAAAAAACATTCAGCTATGATATTCACATAACTTAAGGATGCTTTTGACTATGGACGATGATCTCTCCCGTATAGGAATTTCCCTTCCCAAAAACCTGCTCGAACGGTTTGATGAAATACTGAATTATCGAGGTTACTCATCCCGCTCGGAAGGAATCCGCGACGCAATCCGTACCTACATCACCTATTACAAATGGATGTCCGATGTCAAGGGCGAGCGTGAAGGGGTCATCACGATGGTCTATGATCATGATCAGCGGGGACTCCTCGTCACGCTGACCGATATCCAGCACGAATATCACGGCATTGTCAAAGCTTCCCTGCATTCACATGTGACCGCTAACCGGTGTCTTGAAGTGATTCTGGTTCATGGTGATGGGACGCAACTCAAGACATTTGCCGAGCGACTGATGTCCCAGAAGGGTGTCGAGTCGGTGAAACTTACAACGATAAATGTTGAAGAATAGGAAGAATCGTTTACCGGATTGCCCTAATTCCTGAATATACCTCATTTTTCCCGACCCCCGGAAAAAACGACCATCATCCTCTTGTGATCAAATCATATTCTGAAGCCGTTGCCTTCCAGGGCCATGCCTGCCCCGGACTTGCTCTCGGTTACAGGGGGGTATCCGGGTCAGCCTCCAGGTCCAGTACGACATTGTCGGTGGCGAAGGGGGATCGTCACCAAGCCCCAGAACAGCCCATTTCATCCCAGTGACCGTGCTACCCTCCCAGCTACCTCCCGTTTTGCCTCCCAATAGTGTATATTAGCGTTTTATAACTCGAAAGAAATTGCCCCGTTTGACCTAAATCCAACGGAAACACCACATTTGAAGAATAGTGTGTAAAAGTGTACGGTTTTTTGCATCTTTGGAACAAAAAACAAGGAAACGGAGCCAGAGAGAGGCCCGGATTGACCCTTTTTGGATACCTTTCCGGATGATACCCCAAATGGAGTTTTTCCCCACCGTTTGTTCACAGGAAAACAGTAAGATCTTTCAGGCCCCAAAAACACCCCTTCTTTTCCCCACGACCCTCCTACCCCACCAGCCACCTCCCGTTTTGCCTCCCAATAGCGTACATTAGCGTTTTATAACCCGAAGGAAATTGTTCCGTTTAGCCTGAATCCAGCAGAAACTACACATTTTGAAAATAGTGTGTAAAAGTGTACCATTTTTGCTGACTCAAAGCAAAAAACATGGTTCAGAAAAATTCCCGAAAAAGGGAAACAGAGCCTGAAATGGGCCCGGATTGCCCCGGTTGTGATCTACTGATGTCAGGTCCAAAAATGAATTTTCTCCTCTCCCTAAAACGAAGAGCCGGAATTAACAGTTCCGTCAGCGGCGGTACCGGATACGTCCATCGTCATTATAGGATTGACTGCATACGGGACATACATGCCATCAGCCCGGATCTCCACGACAGAATCATGCCGGATAAGGAAGAACTGCCAGAACCGGTTGGGAGACCGGACCCAGTACTCCCGGGCCGTCACCCGCGTCAGGGCAACGCGATGGAGGCTCGCGACCTCGCGCTGGTACTTGTACAGGATCTCCAGCGGAAATACAAACGAAGTCTGCGAACGCTTCACTTTCACAAACACGACCCGGTCCTGCTCGATGATGATGAAATCGAACGCGTTCTCCCGCCTGCCCGAGACCTGCTCCACACTCCCGCGACGACCTGCAATCTCCAGCGCTTCATCAAGTGCATTGAGCGGGCGCCGGCCCTTGGTCATCGTCCGCTCCCATCGCTTATCCGTTCCTGCTGAAGATCTTCGACCTTGTAACCAAGATCGTTGAGTTTGAGAAAGATCTCCTCATTCATCCGGTCCTGCCGCTCCATCAGTGAACAGACAAGATCGCGGAACGCAGCCTCGAACTTCACGTACGGGATCTCGGGATCCTTACCATAGATATCCTGCTGGGTCTGGCGCCGGTAAGTACTCTTTGGACTCTGGTGCCGGGTAATTTCCTGTCCCCTCATAGCTGTCGCTCGCACTGCAGGGAGCGAGACGATTTTCGTGCGTGCTGCGGTCTTACGGTTCTCCACCGCCCCCATGGTATTCTGTCCGGATTCTTTCTTGTTGTCTGCGGTTCGCTGTTCACCGGACCCATCCGGGACGGGTGTTTTGTTCTCATCATTGCCAGCAACAATTCCTGTCATGGTGCATTCCTCCGTTCGTTTTTTCTATGTTCTTACTCCGGTTCATCACGGTCGCGTTCTTCTCCAGCGCCCGGTGTGTTCTCCTGTAATGCCTGCTCTGGTTCGGTTTTGTCCATGTTCCTTCACTTCGGTTTTTTGTCGGGTGTTCAACGGCAATTCTTTCGGGCGCTGGTGCTCGTTCATGTAAAATTCAAAACGCCGGTCCGGGTGGAGCCGGGGCTAGATTCCTGTCGGGGAGCGCCGTCTTGGAAGCGGCGGGTAACCTAAAGGACTAAAACTCCGTTAAAACTCCAAAACGCCGGACCTGGCGTAATTCACCGATTGGTAAAGAACGTAAAGAGCGAGAAGAGTGGGGCGTGGCCGCTCGTTTTCCGGTACCGCTTCCCCATGTCCAGTACATTTCCATCGGCTGCTACAAGGACCGACTTTGCATCGGAAACCATTTCGGCTGAGGGTGCAAACACGCGGGCTGTTGCTGCGAGTTTTGCATTGAGCCAAGATTTCAGGTGTCCGATGAGTTCGCTGATCATTGTATTGATGCGAATGTTATCTGGTCGGTTTATATACTCTCTGGTGACGGGGGATATTTTTGCAGTTATTCTGGCCTGTGAGAGGGAATCCGGGGAATTTTTGTGGCCGGATATGTTTTGCCGGAAGTTATGCGAACGATGCGCCGCTGCGGGTTTTGCGGAATCCGGTTATGCGGGGCCGGATTCCGAGGAAGCGGTTGGAGGTGCGGCAAAAGAATAGTACCAGAGCATGATCGCAGATTGCTGGATTTTCTCTATACGTACAGTATATAGACCAAACACCTGTCATCTTCTGCGCTATATCCAAGGGACATTTTTTCCGGATTATTTCAGATCCCGGAAAAAGGATGCTGAAAATAATTTGCTTATACGTACGTATACATACATATACAGACAGATACATGCGTATATGCCAGCTACGACCACGATCAGAGTGTCCAACCAGACTAAGGAGCTCCTTGACACGCTGAAACATCACCCCAAGGAGAGCTACGAAGTTGTCATCGAGCGTCTGGCAACCATGGCCCACGATGATGAGCCGCTCTCCGATGAGGAGATCGAAGACATGAAGGCGAGCCTGGATGACATCAGGGCCGGACGGGTTAAGACCTTAAAAGCGATCAGGTCCGAGCTTGGAGTCTGATGCCGTACGAGATATGGATCCCCCGCCGCGTTGAGAAGCAGATCGCGGATATCCCACGGGAGTTTATTTCCCGTGTTCTCGATGACCTTGAAGGATTTGCGGACGGGCTTGATTACAAGCGGTACGATGTACGGAAGGTTAAGGATTCGCCAGCAGGTGCCCCACGGTACCGGATGCGATCCGGTAATTACCGGGTAGTATTCTTTCTCCATCACAATAGACTAATCATTGAAGTGATCTCGGTTCGGAGGAAGTCGGGTGGGATGGAGTATTGATTTTTTATTTTTAATAAGTAAAAAGAAAAAATTACTGCAGATCTCCCCATTCAAAACTCCCAAGTCAACGTATTTCCTCTTAAAGATGCAAAACCAGAATTGCATTTACTCATTTAAAAATTACCAGGAATAATACCATAAAGTTACCATCAGTACCAAAGCATACGAAATGACTCACTACCTGATAGATATCCGCATGATGGGCTCAGTGAAGCACCAGATTCATAACTTAAGCAATCATTTAGTGGAGAAATTTAATCTCGGGAACAAACTCGTTACCCCGCACATCACCATGGCCGGGCCCTTTTCGACAGAGAACGAAGAAAAACTGATCGAAGATTTCACCAGGATATGCACAAACCAGAAGGGGATCCCGAAATATGAGGTGGGAGGGTATGGATTTTTTGACGATACGAGAGTTGTCTTTGTCACGATCACTCCTGACGAGACCTTAAAACAATTCCGGTACCAGCTGGCCCGGGCAATCTCCCCGTATTGCTCGTTACGGAACTATGATCTGGATCCAGCCGAGGATTTCAAATTCCACTCAACGCTCGCCATGAAACTTGACTGGCTCACGTTCCAGAGAATAAAATGGTATTTCAGGAATCAGGAAAGTGTCATCTACCGACACCACCCGATCCGGGCAACCCTGCTCCGGAATTCAAAAATTCTCGGCGAATATGATTTTATCCAGGAAAGGATGTTGACCCGTGCGCAGGCACTGAGCAGGGCGACCATGAAGCGGGATTTTGATATTCTCAAAGTGTGGACAGATGGAAGTTGGGAAGGTGAGTGATCGATGGGGTCTTACTTCCCGGCGCCGGGCAGAGGCGACCCGTAGATCCCGTCAGGAATGATGAAAATAATATTTAATGCAATCATTTGCAAGGAATAATTGGGCGGGCTGGAAGTAATGAAATTTTTTTAATACACTTCTCCCCGTTTTAAAAAATCGCCGGAGATCTGGTCATTTCGCAGGATAACCGGAAATGATCATGATGCAATAACTCGTGAATTTCTTTTGTTAAAAAAAATAGACACCGGATCCCGCTATGCAATTGACGGGATCGGGCATTTCTCGCAGGTATAGTACCTGAGATCGTATTTCGTGTTCAGTGCCTGCCATGCAGCATAGTCAGCAGTAGCAAGCGTTTTTCCCTTAGCCTCAAGTGCTGCCCACTCCCGGGCATCATTGTAATCGTTCGCGATACTCTGCAGCGCTTGTCCGGTTCCAACGGGAGTAACTTCCATGGTGCTCGTGAACTTATACGCGGCAAGCGCATCGGTTACTGAATCCGTGATGATATACGGCTCCGTTGCTTCGATGAATGCATACCCTGAATTCCTGAAGTCATAAGGTGAAGATACTTTGATTCCCGCAGTCATGTGATCTTCGGGAAGGAGATAAAAGACACTGGCACCAAACCCGAGCTCTTTTAACAACAGGGCAAGAAGCATCGATTTCTCACCGCAGACACCCTTGCCGTTATACAGCACTTCGTACGGGTAACGGTACTGGGTCCCGTCATGGTACGGGATATGCTGGACGAGACTTATTGCGATCCTCGCCTGGTCGTCTTTGACAGGTGTCTTTTCCTGAATTGCTTTTGCAAGAGCGGCGATATAGGGCTGCTGTTCGGGATCGTTCACGTACCCGAGGAAATAGGAAGAGTTGCCGTTATGTATCGAAGGGCTGTCTTTTTTTGTGTAATCCTGGTAGACCTTTGTCGATAACGCAAGGGGGATGATATCCGATTTGCCATTCAGCGTATAGGTATAATACTGGGCAATGTATCCCTCCGGTACGGAGATCCGGGGCAGGGTCGTCTGTGTTGGGGGGAGCTGTTTCACAATGGTCTGTGCAGCGATAGGCACCGTAGTTTTTTCGGCAGGTGCCGGCGTATGGACAGGAGCCATATTTTTTTCTGTAGTAGCGTGCACACCCGGGCTTGCGGTTGCGGAGCCCGCAGGCTGTGTGGTGCACCCGGCGACAAGCACGAGAACTGCAAGTCCGGCTGCGAGGATAAGGGGAAGATAGCGCGTCATAATATCTGACAGATTATCAATGAGATTTCATAAGAAATGATCCTTTTATACCTGCTGTCAAAAACAGACCCGGCTCCCGTGAATCATTTCGATATCGTTATACCGAAAGACAGGTTGACAACCTAGTACCCATGAGATCCCCGGTTTTCACATTCCTGCTGGTGGTCGTATGCTGCTTTTGTACCATTGCATGTATATCTGCCGCTCAGGACCTTCGGAACAATGCCACCGACTTTACGGTTGCCGCCAACCTGAACGCAAACAACACTCCCGCGTGGAACAACAACGAGGACTTCGATTTTGCGAGCCGGGGACTCATCGCGACCTACGACCCCTTGATCATCCCGGCCGACATCCCAAATATCACTGCATGGAACGCTGAGGCGTTCCGGCTTTTTAAGAATGGGTCCCGTTCGGATACAATCAACCCGCTCCTGTACCGGCAGGCTCAGCTGAACAATCTCCACGGTCTCTTCATGGTCAGCCCGGGGATCTACCAGGTCAGGGGCTTCGATATGTCGTCAATGACACTTATCAAAGGCGACACTGGCTGGATTGTCA
>JBAZQT010000099.1:0-7973 GCA_041645055.1 Methanoregula sp.
CCTGAAAATGCCGCAATCACAACTACAATTTCTGAAACCGTGAACCAGGACATACAGGATGCATTCCGATCGGCTGCACGGAGCCATAACCAGCAGGTCAAAGGGATAGCGTACAATGCCTATATTACGAAAACCAATTTTGTTGCAACCGGGCCAGCGATTGTTACCCTGACAATTCCCCCTGACTGGGTTACCCAACACGGAGGTATCCCGGCAATAGGAATTGCGCATATTTCTGATGAGGGAACCTCAACAATACTCATGACCGATTATAAAGGATATGATAATGCAGGAAATATGATCTTTGAGGGAATCTCTCCTCTTGGATTATCCATATTCAGCCTGATCAGCCTGGAAAATCTGACCGGTCCTGTACAAATAACAGTTAAAACCTCTGCTCCTTCACAATCATCCCAGCCTCCCAGTAATCTGTTCCAAAATCTTGGTGGTATCGGGAGGTTTATACTGAATAATATTGTTCTGGTTATTGGTGGATGCATCATCTTGATCGCAATTGGAATCGGTGTTATCCTGTATGATCTCCGTTCCCACAAAAAGAACCAGCAGGTCAGGAAGAAAGAAAAATGAGTGCTGACAGGAAAGGATTATTCATTCTTTTTTGTCCTTAATGTTGATACCGGCATTTCTGTTAATGATCTCTGCAAGGATGTGATGGTAAACAGAATTGAATTCATTGAGTTTCTGCTGGATATACATTTTTCCGATTTCTGTTGGATAATACATTTTGGAATTTCCTGAAACACTCACAGAAAGATATCCCTTTTTCTGGAGAGAATATAACTGGTTATAAATTCTGGATTGGGAAATTGATACGTTATAACGTTCCTGAATCTCGTTTAAGATATCAAATCCGGATATCGGTTTATCAAGAAGGGAGAGAATCACCGGTTCTAATACTTTTTTCACCGTCTCATCAAGAACCGGTTGGGGGAGAAATGTGAGATGCTCTAAGGGAAACGAATGATCTGCACAGGATATTACGGTTCCCTGACTGGTTGTTACAATGACTTTAGGAATACGTCCTGACAGTGTTTTTATCAGGTTGTCATCGTTAGCTCCAACTAACAATGCGATTATTCCACAAACCGATATCCCTTTTTTCCGGATCGCAAGAATAAGGTCCACCACGGTAAGAATATCCCCCTGATCATACCGCTCAGAAAAATCAATGATGAATCGCTGGGGAATGGGATTTACGCGATCTGATTGTTCGCAGGTATCTGAAAGGATTTTTTTGAGGGATGACATTTCCCCGTTTTTCATCCGGCAAAAATTTATCTTTCCCTGCTGGTTCTCATGCAAGAATTTCCTATGGGCTTTTGACAGGGAATAGGCAAAAAGCAGGTTATCCTGTGTTTTTAAGCTCCTCTCAATAAATGTAGTGAAGGCTTGTTCCTTTACTTCAGCGTTGTTATAGAGAAGCAGGACAATATCACTAAAAAAATCTTCGATAAGTAATGTCCTGATAGTTGAAAGACTGGCAGGTTCCCCGTTTTTTTCATCCGGTTTTTCGTCCTTACCTGTAAGAATTACCTGCGTATCTCCCTGTTTAACTTGTGTTTCAGCAGATTTTCGGGATAGTGCAATCTCTATTGCGATTTTTAATTCTCTTTCCATGAATGGTTTGAGCACATATCCATACGGGTTGACACGTTTTGTTCTCTCGATGATTGCATCATCTGCAAAAGAGGTGACGAATATTACCGGAATACCCAGTTCTTCTCTGATTACCCACGCTGCGTCAATCCCGTCCATTGTGCCGGGAATGTGAATATCCATTAACACAACGTCCGGTGCATATTCGCGTGCTTTTATGACTGCCTCATCACCGGTCCTGACAGCACACAGGGGAAAATAATTCATCGTTTCAAGGGAATTCATAATATCCATGCTGACGATAACCTCGTCTTCAACTACGAGAATAGTGGCATGTTTCAAAATGAACCCTCCCGTATGGAATAAATTTGGCACCACGTACCGGTGTTCATGCAATGGACGGGTCGAACCAGAATGTGTTGAGTAAATGGAAATATTCCTGCAATATTGGGATGCTTATTAGTCAAGGATATCCTTATTATTCGTAACAATATCTGGAGTCCTGCCCCGCAATGGGTATCTGGTACCAATATTTTAAAAAAAATTTCCTGTTGGGTCATATCTCACTAGTCCAATCGACTATCATACTGGTTTTTCTATGATATGACCGCCTTTTTTAAGTTCATGTGAGGCTTCAGTTGAGCTGGATGTGCACATCAGATCGTCCGGAAAATATCATTTGTTTGATCTTCCGGCGAAACGTAACATTTGGATAGTAGATTCTTGTTTTCTTGAAATATCTGTTTAAGAATGATAATAATTTTACAATATTAAATCATTGTGTTTTAATTCTAATATATGGTAAGAGCAGGATTCGATGCAACCATGCGGCCCCTTCCGCAAGGATCACACATGGGAATGGATGCTTTATGAATTGTTCTGTTAATGAAAATACATCTCTTTAATCGTCAATGCAGGGAGCCCAAACAAAATTTTCCACTCAAGTTTGACATATTAGATCAGGTAACAATACCCGGGTCGTTATTCTCCCGGATTGTGATTTTATGATGGCAGGAACCTTTTTTTTATTCAGGAATAAGTTGTTCTTCCCGATACCAATTATTTATGCGTCATTGACCTTCACTGACGAAGCTCGGGTTTTAGGGAGGTGGATGGTAAACGTGCTTCCCAGGTTTACGATGCTGTCCACACTGATATAACCGCCATGCATCTGGATGTATTTTTTTGCGATGGATAGAGAGAGACCGATACGATCATATTTCCTGCTGATAGTGCCGGAATCCGGTAGCTTGAACGGCTCAAAGATCTCATCGAGCTGGGTGTTGGTAATGCCAATGCCGTTGTCCTGAATTGCAATCCTGTGCATTTTGTCTGAAATACCCGACTGGTACAAGATCCGTATCTTCCTCGGTGGTTTTGAATAATTGATCGCATTGGATAGCATAGACTCGATTACCGTCGATATTTTACTGGCATCTGCTTCGAACGTGAGATTTTTCGGGATGTCAATAGTCAGGTCGGCTTTTTTTGCATATCCTCCGGCATCTATAATCGACTGGACCATCCCTGCCGGTGAGAATGTCGAGTAGTTCAGTGGGATTTTTCCTGTATCGAGTACGGAAAGCTCAAGCATCTGGTTGATGATCTGGCGTTCGTGATCAACACTTTTAGCACAGCGGTCAAGGATGATTTTGGTTTCATCAGTGACACCGTATGTTTGTGGGTCCCCGGTTAAGAGCTTTAAGTATCCCATGATTGGCTGAAGCGGAGTGCGCAATTCGTCAGCAACTTTGCTGATAATACCGCGACTTCGTTCATTATCCTGCTCAATGCGTTCCCTGAGCTGCTCTTTTTCTGTAATATCAACGAGGTTGATCAAAAGAGCAGTCTCCCCTTTCTGTTGAATGGGGGAGAAGAATGCGACTGCCCGCCGGATCTCACTGTTTTTTGTTATAAACCGATATTCCATCTTACTGGACTGTGCCTTTAGATTTCCTGAGTCCGTTGGGATATTGAGAAAGTCCGATTTATCATCATTATGAATGAGCACGAGCAGATCATTACCTGCAAGTTCATCGGCATCGTAACCGGAGAATAGTTGAAACGCGGGATTTGTGTAGACTATCTTCTGATCCTGTGTAATGATGATACCGGTTGGTGATCCCTCGGTTACCTGCTGGTAACGGGTATAGTTTTCTTCTGCAGCCTGTTCAGCGCACTTGCGCTTATTGATATCGATGACAGAGCAGCTCACCTGGTTGTCGCTGATCCGTCGCCATGAGAGGTTTACCCAGAGCGGTTCTTTGTTTTGGGTAACGAACTGGGTTTCAAAATTTTCGACATCTGCACTCGTACCTAAGTACTCAAAGAATTTGCGCTGCTCTTCTTGACAGAAAAATAACCGGGGAAACGTCATGCCGGTAAATTCTTCGGATGAATAACCCAACATCTGTGACAGGTAATTATTGGTCATTCGGATTGCAAAGCTGTTCTGGTCAAAAAGGACTATCCCCAGAAGTGAAGTCTCAAAGATGCTTCGGTAGCGTGCTTCGCTTCGGTTCACTTTTTCTGTGAAATGTACAACAACTGCAGTAATACAAATAAAAAGAACTGCCTGTCCGGTAGTGTAGATCAAAAGGCCGGTATCAGGGAAAAGGTAAACATAAGCCAGTACCTCGTACACTACAGCACAAAAACCAGCAAGGAACATCCCCCATTTTGGATAGAAATACGTTGCATAGAGAATAGGGAAGAAGAAGAGCTGGGCGTAAATGGGTACGATCTTTTCCTTAAGGGAGACGTCGGTGATTGCAATACAACAGATGGTCAGAGATACAATAACAATCAGTCGTACAAGGTCAGTATGTGAATTGCCGATTCGGGAGAGGGGGCCATACCGATCCATGGATATTTTCGTTGTTGATTGTTTGAGGTGATAAAGGTACTATGTTCGTGAAACGAAATCCCCGGAACCGAAAGTGATCATACCTGATCCAAGCATCTTTTGATTAACTATTGACGAATCACTTCGGGATGTTTCCTCTTCTCTAAAAAAAGAGAAAGGAAAAACATGCTGATTGCATTTATGCGCAGAGCGGTGAGAGTTTTTCAATCACGCGCTCTACCTGTTTGACAGATGTACCGATGTACGTGTCCGGGTTGAGGAGTGCGGCGATATCACTCTTCGAACAGTACCGTACGATTTCAGGGTCGGCTCCCAGCACATCAGCAAGTGACCGGTTCTCGGCCAGCGCCTGCATGCTCGCCATCCGGACCCGCTCGTGTGAATCCTGGCGGTTCATACCTTTTTTTGTCAGCTCGATCATGACTGATTCTGCCATGTTGATCCCGTGGAGGAAGCCCAGGTTTCTCCGGATTGCGGCGCGGTTGATCACAAGCCCTTCGAGAACCACTGTCATCAACCGGAGGCAGTGGTCGGTGAGGATCGATGCTTCCGGGAACAGTACCCGTTCGCAGGAAGAGTTTGTAAGATCCCGCTCGTCCCAGAGCGTGTTGTTCTGAAGTGCCGGTTCAACTGCGGACCGGATGACGCGGGCAAGACCACAGACCTGCTCTGATTTGATGGGGTTTCTTTTGTGCGGCATAGTGGAAGAGCCCACCTGTTTTGCCCCGAATGCTTCCTCAACTTCCCCAATCTCGGTTCGCTGGAGCGAGCGGACTTCGACGCCTATCTTATCGAGCGTGGTTGCAACACCGGCGCAGAACATGAAATATTCTGCATATCGGTCGCGGGAGATGACCTGGTTTGAGACGTCCACCGAACTCATGCCGAGGTACTCCATCATGGTTGCCTGCACTTCAATTCCTTTTGGTCCGAGGGCTGCCTGAGTTCCGACCGCGCCGGTCATCTGCCCAACCACAACCCGGGGGCGCATCTGTTCGAGGCGCTCGATGTGCCGTCCCACCTCGCTTGCCCAAATGGCGAACCGGAGACCGTAGGTCGTCGGGACACCATGCTGCCCATGCGTCCGCCCGATACAGACGAGGTTTTTGTTCTCCTCTGCCCGCTTGAGCAGAATGCCTAAAAGGCGGCGGAGTTTCTCATCGATCAGGTCGAGCGTCTGTTTCAGCTGGAGGCCGGTTGCTGTATCAAGGAGGTCGTTGCTCGTTGCACCATAGTGCACCCAGCGGCCTGACTCTCCGGTTACTTCCGAGATCGCTTTCACAATTGCCATCATGTCATGGCTGATCTCGATCTCGATTGCCTTTGCCCGTTCGAGCGAGGCATTGTGAGCCTTATCGTTGATCTCGACTGCCGCTTCTGCCGGAATCATACCGTGATGTGCCTCGGCCCTTGCCAGTGCGACTTCGGCGGCTACTACACAGGAGAACCTGTTCCTTTCACTCCAGACGGCACGCATCTCTTTTGTGCCGTAGCGCTCCTCGATGGGGTGGACTGCCATGGGTAGAAATGGGTTGTTTTGGGATATAGTGGTTGGGGGGAGGTGTAATCGTGTACCCATATTTTTCTTAAGAAGTTCCAATTTTTTTCAAAATTTCCTCGTAAAGACAAAGTATCCCTACATTCTGTTATTTGATGTTTTTTCTAAAGTCACTGGAGAGAGCCAGTTCACGGGGTTTTATAAGCAGAGAACCCGTCACTTTGAATAGAATCCCGGGAAATACCATTGGGAATAAACATGAGACAAAATTCCAGCGTATCTGCCATACTTGCAATCAAGATCGTCTGTCTGGAGATAGCGGAGGGGTTGAACAGTGTTCGCTGATGATATCGCCCTAATCAATGCATATTCAATAGTTATCACCGCGATCTCAACGATAGTCCTTGCGATCATCACCATCTTCTACGCGATCGAAACCCGCAAGATGCGGATTGGTGCAAAAGCTCCCATGCTGTCGATCCAGTGCGATTATGCACCGGGTGAGACTGATGTACCGAGAAGACTGTTTATGTATAATTATGGACCGGTCGCCCAGAACATTACCCTTAATGCGGATGTAAAACTCAATGGCACCGTCACCAAGAGAAAAATTTTCCTGTACTCAATGGCTCGGGGTGAGAGGACTGAGCTCATCGACAATTTTTATGAGATCAAAGACAATAATGGCGAGATTGTTATCCGCATGAAATATTCGGACGCGGATATGAAGCTGTACCGCTCTGAGATTATCGTAGATTTCAACCAGCTGACTGCCGACCGCGACATCCGGGTCCCGGAATCAGCAACAACCGAGATTTCCGAAATTAGTACCGTTCTCCAGAATCTTTTAAGGGAACAATAGACAATAGACTACCTTTTTTATAAGGGAAAACAAGAAGATGGATTCGGACCACATGGGGGATTAAAGCAGAATAATATCAGGTAACCTTCCATAATTCATCTTCACCCCGCACCCCCACACTCATAAAACCCCCGAGCGCCAATAAGTGTACCAATGGACAGTATCGACACCTACTTCCCGTACAGCGAATACCGCCCGGGCCAGCGCCACATGCTTGAAGTCGCAGCGCAGGTTGCCCGCGATGGCGGAATCGCCATGATCGATGCCCCCACCGGCAGCGGGAAATCGAGTGTTGTTGCATCGCTCCTTTCAGAGCGGAAGAAGCGGAAGATCGTGATTGCAGTGCGCACCGTCAGCCAGCTCACCACATTCATCCGCGAACTGGAACTGGTGCGCAAAAAAGCGCCCCATCTTAAAACCGTGTACCTTGTCGGCAAGAAGAGCATGTGTCCCCTTGGGGGTGAAGGAGATATCTATCGTAAATGCGAAGGAGTCAAGGCCTTCTCTTCCTCGCTCATGCGGGATCGTGCAGATAAAGGGGCGCTTGTTCCGGCAAAAGACCCCTTCATCATCCAGCAGATCCGTCGCATGGACAAGGAACACCCGCTTCTCTGCCCTTATTACATCGCGAGCAAGATGTTCGTACCCGCAGAGACCGTGGGGGTCAAAATGGTCCCCTCAACCGAACTCCGGGCCAAAGCCGACCGGGTGATCGCACATCCGGTACCCCCGCGGGAACTCACTGAATTCTCCGGTGCCTGCTGCCCGTACGAGCTGATGATGCAGGCTGCGAGGAACACCGATGTGGTAATCCTCAACTACCATCACCTCTTTAACCGGGACATCCGTGAACAGCTCTATGCCAATCTCGGTGTCGAACCACAGGATGTCCTGCTGCTTATCGATGAGGCGCATAACTGCGGCGATGTGATCACCGGCATCGAGAGCGTGACGTTAGAGGAGCGCGACCTCGAACAGGCATCCCGTGAACTCTCCGGTATGCGCAAACGGCACAAAGGAGCAGACGCAGTACAGCATGTGCTGCCACGGCTCACCGAGTTCATCAAGGGCCTTGTCAACTCTGTGGAAGCAGAGGACTGGTTTGATCCCGCCATCTTCGAGAGGATGAT
>JBAZQT010000058.1:0-19232 GCA_041645055.1 Methanoregula sp.
AATATCTCCAAGGGCTATGCCTTTATTATAATATACTTTTGCGTGTTTTGGATCAAGGGTGAGCGCATGATCGTATGCACTGATTGCCTCTTTGAACCGCCCCAGTTCGTACAATGCAATGCCTTTTAAAATCCAGGCTTCGGCATTATCAAACCGTATTGAGAGCAGTTGTTCACAAGCGTCCAGAGCTTCTTCGTTCCTGCCAATCTGCGCTAATGTTGCTGCTTTGTTATACCATGCATTTGGATCCCCCGGCTCAATCGACAGGGCAAGATCATAAGCGGTGATTGCTTCATCAAATCTCCCGAGATCATACAGGGCAATTCCTTTAAAATAATGGGCTTTTGCAAGTTTGGGGAACAGTGCAAGTCCACGGTCAAACATGACAATGGCTTCCTGGTACCTGCCAAGGTCATAGAGTTCGATGCCCTGGCGCAACAATGCTTCAGCATCACTCTTATTCATGAATTTTTTTACCTCGCACGATAAATTTTCAGATTTTTGATTTTCACGCGGCAGTACTAAGATTTATACATTTTATAAAGGCGGCATATACCCTTTCTGGTACTATATATGTACATCATTGATTTATCAATCCTGTTTTTATACCGGGAAAAAAAAAGCAGGAGGAAAATTCAAAAAAGGAATTATTTTCCACACTGCCTTTTTATTACCTGTGCCAGTCGCTGAATACCCGTGATGATCTTCTGATCAGTGGAATTCGAGAAATTGAGACGCATGGTATTCTTCCCACCTCCATCAACGTAAAACGGTGTACCCGGCAATACTGCAACCTGCTCTTTTAAAGCAGCATCAAATACATCCAGTGATGAACACCCTTCCGGCAGGGTAACCCATACAAACATACCCCCATGTGGCCGGGTATACGTAACTGAATCCGGGAATGTCTCTTTCATCACGTTGAGCATGCAATCACACTGGTTTTTGTATGCTTCCTGAATTTTTGAGATATGAGTTTCAATTGTTCCCTGCTGAAGATACTCAAATGCGATTCTTTGTGAAAGGTAATTGCAATGCAGATCTGAAGCCTGCTTTGCAATGACAATCTGTTCCATGATCTCCGGGGGGGCCACAATCCATCCCAATCTCATACCCGGAGCTAGGATTTTAGAGAACGAACCAGTGATGATAGTCTGTTCTGGTAAATATTTCCTCAGTGAAGGAAGAGATCGTCCGGAGAAATTCAGTTCACCATAGGCATCGTCTTCAATATACAGGGTATCGGTTTGTTTAAGGACGCCTGCAATCTCCTTCCTGCGTTCTTCTGAGTAGGTGATGCCCGAGGGATTCTGGGAATTCGGGACACCATAGAAGAAGCGGATGTTGTTGTGCCGGCAGGCATCACGAAGCATCGCAGGATCAGGACCTTCGTCATTAAGGGTCACCGGGTAGAAAACGGGCTCATAAAGAGAGAATGCCTGGATTGCACCAAGATATCCGGGTCGTTCTATAGCGACGTGGTCTCCGGCATTGATAAAAACTTTCCCGATTAGATCAAGACATTGCTGTGAGCCGTTCGTGATCAGGATCTCTTCGGGAGAGACCGATAATCCCAGACGTTTTTTATACCGGTCTGCGATGAACTGGCGGAGCGGCAGGTATCCTTCTGTTGTGGAATATTGCAATACGACCCTGCCATCATCGGCAAGAACCCGTGCAGCAGCCTGTGCAATTCCTTCAACATCGATAAGTGCAGGATTCGGGAGTCCTCCGGCAAAGGAGATAATTTCAGGATTTTGTGTAACCTTGAGTATCTCCCGGATGAAGGATTTGGGTGTTTTTGCCATTCTCGATGCAAATGTGTACTGCGTTTTTGCAGTGCCGGTATTTTGTGCAAGGGGAGATTTCATAAATCGCCTGATAACTAAAAAGTTGTTAAAGAAATAGTTAGATGTACATAGTTTTAAACTATCATCTGTCGAGCGGGAATTTTTTGGAAAACGGTATCACAAAAAACCAATTTGTCATTAGAGGATAATCTATCAGGTTTACTCTCCACAATCACTTTTTATTATTCCAAATTCCACTATTTTGACTTTTACCTATTAAGGTAAGTCCGCAGAATTGAACAACAAAATTGAAAACAAGAGCCTATGCCGGACTTACGATCCTATGGTTCAAATCTAAAGCAATTTTATATAAACTCAAGGCCCAATTATGATGCATGGCAGCTACCAGCACCATTCAAGCATCGCGCTTTCATGCCAACGATGCCACTCTCGTAAAGTATTCCGCAAGTGTCCTTTCCCGGGCCATCGAAGAGAAACGAATCACCGATGATGATTCCGCATTAATCCGTGAATTTGTATCGGAGATCAGTGCGACCCGCCACATCAGCGCAGGCCGAATATTCAAACTTCATTACACTCTCGTTAATCTCCGAGAATATCTCGGTCCATTCCGGCAAAATGCGATAGGAGACATCTACTCAGCGGTTGATCTTGTGAGAAATGCAAAAAATTCTGATGGCACACCACGATACAAGCAGAACTCCATCAGCGATTTTGTCCGGTTCCTGAAACGGTTTTACCTGTGGATGTGCGAGAACCATTATACAACGGTAGAGGAAAAGAGGATCCAGAAAATCCGTCCACCTGCATACGACCTGATGACAAAGACCCCGGAAATGCTTTTGACCGAAGAAGAAGTCAAAGCAATGATTGAAGCCTGCCAGAACTCACGGGACCGGGCAATCCTTTCTGCATTATACGAGGGCGGACTGAGAATAGGTGAGATCGGCGCGCTCTTATGGCGTGATGTAAAATTCACGGATTGGAATGCAACGATAACCACATCATTCAAAACCGGGAAGAGCCGGACCGTTCCCCTGGTCATGGCCCGGGCCTATCTCGCATCGTGGCGCAATGATTATCCCCTGCCCATAACCCCGGAGTCGCACGTATTCCTGACCAGTAAGAAACTACCATTGAGTTACGCCGGACTGGCAAAGCAGCTTCGTATAATTGCAGAGAGAGCGGGAGTAACGAAGCACATAACTCCCCACATCTTCCGTCATACCCGGGCTACTATCCTTATTCGTCAGGGATACGGGGAAGCCATTGTAAAGAAAATGCTCTGGGGTAACCTCGACAGTAAAATGTTTTCGACCTACCTTCATCTCGTAGATTCTGATGTTGAGCGGGTAGTAGCTGAAAAGGCCGGGGTCATTACCAAAGAGCAGAGATCAAAAACTCTTGAAGCCCGGCAGTGCCCCCGGTGTTTCACGGTCAACGGACCGACAAAAGGGATATGTGACGTGTGCGGATGCGAACTCACCGAAGAAGCTGTGAATAAAGTTATGCAGGCAAAGACACAGGCGGAACTTCAACCAGAATTTCAGGCAATGATGGACCGGTTCAAAGCGGAACTGTTACAGATGCAGAATAGCCGGGCTGCAATATAAAAACTAAAAATAGTGGATATACCACTGATACAATTCCTCACCATCTTTTACTTTTTGTACTAACTGTTCTTCAACTTCATTGAAACCATCGGTATTTCTTTTGAACATATTTGTAAGATCCCAAAAGGAAACCGTGTAGGATGTTTCTGCAGGAAGTTCGATGAGGTTTTTTATTAAATATGATAAAAAAATATTTTCAATAGTGCTGGTTTCAGGAATATCCGTTGATCCTTTCAGTCTTGCATCTCTAATACCATCATCCAATAGTAATGTGTTTTCACATCCATGACGGAATGCCAACAAAATATGACTTTCAATACCGGGAAATTTAGTCTGATCCCGGTATTTCATAAATATGGAGTTAAAACCTTCAATTCCTTCATGAAGATGTTTCCACTGCTCCAAAAATAAGCAGATATTACTCAATTTATCTTCAGGATAGTCGTATCCCGCTAATATTCTGGAAAATAATTCAGAGGTAGAAACAAAATTACAAAAACTACGAAGTGTTAATCGAAAAACCTTTTTTGGTGCACCCTTTTCATTTTTTACTGAATCGTATTCCAGCATGCCATTTTCAATAAAATTTTTACATGATTTATGGACGTTTGTATAATGACCAAGATCTTTGAGATCCCAGGCACTCAATTTTTCGGGTGAAAGGGCAACCCGGTCAATTATCCGCAATTCTAGTTTTGAGAATGCCATACTATAGTATCCTTACGTCTAAAATTATGTATTTGACGCTATATATAGCATTATGTTACATACTATGTGATGGCAAGACTAAAACGAAAAGACATCATCTTTGTCCAAACCAGCTTACAGATCCCAGAAACCCTACGTGATAATGCACGCGAACAGGGGATCGGATTATCCAGTACGCTTACTGACGCACTCGAAGTAAAACTGAAAGAAGGAAATGCAGGGGCCAAGCAGCTACCAACACACGAGGCCCCGTGCACCCCATCCAGCACTGACAAGCAGGTGGACGTATGAACTCTCTTTCTTCCGGCTCATCAATTTTACCGCAACCCCGGATAATTCCGAACTTTCCCATCGACCAGGAGACATTAGACCATCTGAAAAAAACCTGCCCGATTCACTATCTAGCCGGAATCGCATGTCTCAAGGACGGCAGATGGAAACTCAAAGAAAACTTCGAGGTGTAACTGCATGGCCGATGAAATCGATGATGCAATCAACTCCTTCTGCCCCGAACCAGACACCTGCCAACTCCGGATAGCCGGATTAAACGAACATTGTCGCGGGTGTCGCAAACTCCTGAAGCAGAAAGTATCAGATTACGACGGCATAGTGGTGCAGGACCGGCTGGAGAGATATTGATGTCAACCTGCGAGATGGAAACGCAGGCTGGTGCAAGGGAATCACCGGAAATAATGTCTGGGCCGATTGAGGGCATTCCCCTTTACCTCATCCCGAAGACCATCGCCGAACAGATCAAGGTGAAACGGGAGCAGGTGTTTATGATTACCGTCGAGCGCGGGCTGCACCACTGTTACACGATCAACGTTGAGACTTTTGATGAATACACTGCCCGGGTGAACCGGGCCGGATAAGCGGGGTGACTTTTGAATGAACAACTCCGTGACGCAGTTGCCCTATTGGCCGGGAAAGGAAACGTTGTCGAGGTCCGTGCTCTTGCGGACCTGAACACGCACAGTGGATACTTCAACGACTATGACGCACTGGTGCGCCAGGTTGAAGCCCTCGACACTGACCCGACAATTCAAGGCATCTACGTCACATTGAATGAAGTGAATCCAGCGCTCTTCTCACGACGAGCGAACCGCATTAAGATGCGGCTGGGGAAAAAAGACAGTACAACGAGCGATACTGATATCCTACATCGCCACTGGCTGCCTATCGACATCGACCCCCTACGACCAAGCGGGGTATCGAGTACCGATGAAGAACATACGCTCGCGTTGACAAAAGCAGAAGAAATTGCCCGGTGGTTGTCCGGGCTCGGTTTCCCCGAACCAATTCGGGCAGACAGCAGTAACGGTGCTCACCTCCTGTATCAGATTGATCTTGCGAACAATGACGAAGCAACAGCACTTGTAAAGTCATGCCTCGGTGCATTGGATACGCTCTTCTCAGATGACCGGGTGAGCGTGGATACAGCGAACTTCAACGCGGCCCGCATCTGGAAACTTTACGGGACTGTGTCTCGGAAGGGTGACAGCACACCCGAACGCCCGCACCGGAGAAGTTGCATCCTCTCGGCCCCGGAAATACCGGACCTTGTAACCATCGAGCAGTTACAGCAACTCACCGCAAGACTCCCGACAGAATCTCAGGCAACACAACCGCCATCAGCAAAGAACAAAGACTTCAATCTCGCCCGTTGGCTTTCCGATCACGGGCTTGATGTGCGGTCCGAGAAACCATACAGCGGCGGCACGCTCTATGTACTTGACCAGTGCCCGTTCTCATCCGCGCACAAGGACGGGGCATTTGCGATCGAGTTCGAGACAGGTGCAATCTTTGCGGGATGTAAGCACGCATCCTGCGGCGGCGGTACTCAGCGATGGCAGGAACTCCGCGAGCAACATGAGCCGGGCCGGGCTGAAAAAAGGAAGCAATGGGATCAGGCACAGACTACCCAAAGGAAAGAAAGGGCGAAGATGAAGGCAGAACCGAAAAGCGATGCAGGTCCGGCACTTCAGGAGAACATTGAACTGCGGGCCGAGGCGACCGAAGTTCTCGCTCACGGAGATCCGCTTGCCCTCATGCTCACAGCATTTGCACAGGAGCATATCGGCGATGAAATTCTCGCTCGATGCCTGATCCTGACAATGGCATCGCAGGCAGTGAAGAACTCGGACGGGTTGCATGTCTCGGTGACTGGCGAGAGCGGCAAGGGTAAGACCCATGCATTCCGCAAGATGATGCGCCAGGTTCCGGACCGGTACAAGGTAAGAGGTACGATGAGCAACAAGGCGCTCTATTATATGACCGACCTTTCACCCCGTACGGTCCTGATGAGTGACGACACTGAGCTGTCGGATGCAATCCAGGAGATCCTGAAATCCGCGACCTCGAACTTCGATGAGCCCATCACCCATACAACCGTGACCAAGGATCTTTCCTCACGGGTCTGCACCATCCCGGAGCGGTGCGTCTGGTGGATTGCAAAAAAGGAAGGAACCGGTGATGATCAGGTTATGAACCGGATGCTGACCTGCTGGATTGATGAAACCCCGGTGCAGGACGCAAAGGTGCTGGCCGCCAAGCAGAAAAGGGAGCAGCAGGACCCGGATACAATCATCTATGAAACCCCGGAACTCGCGACCTGCCGGGCAATCTGGCAGATCATGCACGAGCAGATGATGTGGGTAATCATTCCATTCTCGGAGCGGATACGGTTTCACGCCATCAATAACCGGCGTAACCCCGATATGCTCTATGACTTGATCAAGAGTCAAACGGCACTGAACTACCTGCAACGCAACCAGAAAACGATAGAGGATGGGACGCTCTGCGTGTATGCGGATGAGGCCGATTTCACCGCAGCGAATAATGTCTTTACTCTCCTGAACGGTACATCGGGCGGACAGGAATCGAAGATGACAAAGAAAGAGTCTGATCTGCTTACGGCTATCCAGCGGTCCGGTCTGGATGAGTTTACCATCCAGGATCTGCAACGGCTTACCGGCTGGTCGTATTCGAGCGTCTATAAGACCCTGAAAGGCTACGAGAGCCGGGGGAAGAACTATACCGGGCTTCTCGAAAAGTGCCCGGCACTCTCCTTTACCGACCGCACCGTGACAATCTCTGAAGAGCAGGGGAACTCGATACGCCGAAGGACCGATGCATTCCAGTGGGACCGGGAAATGTACCGGCAGTGGAATGGCGGGGATGCATGCTGGCTCGATCCAAACCCAAAAGGTGACGGCGATTCAGTTGCAGCATTGCCGCAGGTTTCCCGCAGTGTTCCAGTAAATGCTGCAAATGAAAATGTTGTGCCGGCTGACACCGGTGATAGTAATGATAATGATAATAATTCTGTACTAAAAGAGGGCTCTTTGCTGCAAAATGAAAAACATGGTGCAACTCAGCAAGCGGGTCCGGACATTTCTCTGTGTCTCCATGATTCTGAAAATGCTGCAAAAGAAGATCTAATCCCGCCCGCTGCGGTTGAATCACCGAATACCGCAACTCAATGCGTCCCGATTGCTTCCCGCTCATGCTGCAAAATTGCTGAAACGATGCGGCAATCAACTCCATCTGCTGCAACACGAAGCCGGTCCATCAAGGCCCGTGACTATAAGAAACTCGAACAACCTGAGACAAGGACAGCCTGTTATGTGTGCAGTAAGAGAGGTTCCTGGTATGTAGAAAAATTTACCACGGACCGACGAGCCCGGCCCAAAGACCAGCAGGATGCCCGGCGGGTATGCCGGTCGTGTTATAATGCAGCGGTGAGGTTGGAGCAGGAATCTGTGGTTATTCTTCCCGGACTATTTAATGTGGCCCGGTGCGAGCGGGTATCTTCATCGGTGGGGAAGTGCTCGATATGCGGGGTCGTAAAAGCGGATTGGATTGATCGCGAGGATGGTACGATACTATGTGAGCATTGTTACATCAGAGGTGTGCGGGAGAATTCCCGGGGAATTGGTGTCGTATGATGATCCCGCCTACCCTGCTCTCGCACAAGAGAACTACACGCCGAAGTACATTCTCAATGCTGTAAATTCCTGCACGGGGGGAATCGATCTGGATCAGTGCGGTAGCAGCCAAGAGAACTCGAACGTGCCGGCAGCGAGGCATTACACTGCTCATAAAGATGGGCTCGTGCAATCGTGGGGGAGCGGGTCTTTCTCAGCCCTCCTTTCGGGGCCGGGCTCTGCTCTTTTTCGTGGGGGATTGCCTTGGGAATATTAACAAAAATGCGTCTCAATACACCAATATTTTCTTTTTTCCGACGAATTTTAAAAAGATAATTATATCGTCATTTAGACATGATTGGATCAATAATAATGTCCCTTACTTATCTCGAATGGAATGATCTCCTCATAAAAAAATATTTCAACGACGAAATGGCTGGAAAGGAGGTTATCATTTTCGCAGATAGGGAAGTGATCGATTCTATAGGATCTGAATTTAATGAGAGATATGATGACTTTTGCCGAGCTGTGAAAGCCGGCCCCCCATGGGCTTTTCAAAACGGTATTTGCCAGAAAGCAATTGCATCCGCAAAAAAATGGAGGGTTAAAAAAATTCAATATCCTCCATATTTTGCATTTCTCGTTTTGTTTGTTACAGCAGCTACAATAGAAAGTGAATTTGACCCCAAGGCCTTTTATCCGCTCCTCAGGAGAATTCTAGGGTATGATGAAGAGAGGCAATTTCCTTCGTTCGATAAAATGGATCTCTTATGGGCAGACCTACAAAAATGGAGCATAGAGGATAAACATGAATCTTTAGGGAGATTTACTCTGAGAATTCACGGTGGCAAGATCCATGTTGGCATTCCATTCTCACAAGCCATTTTTTCTGAAAATGAACGTAAATTACTCCCTTATTTTTTTTGGCAAGAGGGCTTTGATCCTGTCGATCCACCCTCGGAAATTGTATTATTGAATAAACTTGCGATTTGGGGAAAAAAACATTTCACTCGCAGGACAATGGCCCTTCTCGAATCAAAAGATGCATCACACCTCGGATTTCAATCCTTAATTGCTGAGCTGGTCACCAGTGATCTTCATGAATGGGATGGTTCCTACTTCTCTGAATGGGATTCAACAACAAAAAAAACTGATGAGCCTCGTAAAAAAATGGCTTTAGCCGGGGCAAGAATTTGTCTTAAACCGGAGTTTTTTGGAGGCACGGTTCAATCATATCTACGGATAAAAGCCAGCCGTCCTTTCCCCGATGGGGGGCTTGTTTTCGATTTTAATGGGATCACTCTAACTTGCCAAGGAATGGGTGCCGAAGGTTGGTCCACACAAATGGAATCTGAAAATGGTGGGACATCACAAATATTCAGACCGTTAACTCTTGATTGGAAAAGGAACTATTCATTTTTAGATAGTGAGGACGCTTGGACATCTCGCTTAAAGGGCTCGCTAATAAGAGTGTTCCTTCCTGGGATTACCGAAGGGTTACCGGACTGGGTAGAAGTCCAGAGAGTTATTCCGGGTTCGAAGTACCTTATCTGCTGCCATAAAAGCATATCAGAGAATGTATTTTCGTGGGGTAGAGAATGGAATAATTCTTTTAACAAACATTCTTTAGTCGGCTTGCCACCGGACTGGATTCTTTTCACTGCTGAGGGGATCAGAAAATCATTCCCAGGTTCGGATGCTCTTACGCTCCCTCGCACATCAATGTTTCATATAAATGGGGGGATCCGTATCGGTAGAGGAAATCAATATCTATCAATATCACCGCCGTCAATTATCATTGATAAGAGTCCTGACGCAGGCCCATTAATGTTAAATAAGCAACCGCTTACGCTGGCTGACTATCAAAATATTTTCCCGCTATCTGAAGAGCTACCCCGAGACATCCCGCTGGTTATCGAGTTACAAAAAAATGATGGAACAATCATTCAACGCAGGACAATCTATTTTGTATTACCGGAATATCCAGTCCAATCATCGAAAAGAATTGTAAGAAATAAATTTGGAATTCCGATCGGCAATTTTGAGGAGATTCCTGACGGTACATCCCCCGGGGTAAGCGGTGTATTAGCACCCGGAGATATTTCAGAAATTGGAACCCTTAATTTCATTCCTACGTACTTATCTCACCGAATAATTTTTATCGGGAAAATTGCTGGGCAGATTGCGGATTGGCCTGACGAAGACTTATCTATTGATTGGCAACCCGTATGGGCAATAGGGAAAATCAGTAGGGATAGATGGCAGGTATATTTCTCCGATACTTCTGGTGAAAAGGACTTGCGCTGTTTGAAAAGCAATAACCGGACATCGACCAGGGATATCAAGCAATGGAAAAACATCGTCTATCGGATGAGAGGGCAGGTCATACCACCGATATTTAACCGACATCGGACCCTTTGGAAAGAGTATGTGAGGTTCGCGAAAAATGTCTGAGAAGTTACTTCAGGCATTGAGTTCTGTCGGGACAATGGGGATTGACACATTTAATGCCAGTTTCTCTAAGCTCTCCCAATGCAGTTCAACCAACAACGAGGAATTTGACATCAAAGATATCCGGTACAGGACTCTCAGGATAATGAGTGCTTTAGGTCACTGTGATGCTGATTTTGACCGTCGCTTTGTTTCCATATGTAACCCATCGATTGTCGCACTTCCCAGATCAGGGCATCCAAAAATGGTATGGTGTGGAGCGCGGACAAGTTCTCTCGTAGAAAAATTACTTCGGATTCAAAAGTCAAACCACGAAGAAATTTCAGTTGAGATCGTTAACCAAAAATTGAATACGAATTTTTCCCATGATAGGTTGAATTCATTTTTTCCTTTGCCCGACGCGATAATCATTGAATCTCTTTCTGAAGAGAGCATAAAAAAAATAATTCCTGAACTTAAGATAGAGTCTTTTTTGTTAAATTCACCGGTGCTCCAATTAATTAATTTCTCTGCAGACGTAAAAGAATTAAAAATGTCAATTTCTCCGATACAAACTTCCGAGCCGAACTGGGTTTCACGGACTTTTAATAATTCTCAATTAAAATTTGAGCGAAGGAAAACAGATGATGAAGGATCAAAACTCTCTAGTTACATCAGTCCGATTAACCAACAGAGATTGCACATTTTTTGGGATCAAGGAAAGGGATATGAAATAGATCGGGATTGGGGCAGATGGCTTGTTTTGTCGGAACATGAGAAAAATGTCATTTGTTACGATAAACGATTGCAAATTCTGGCAGTCCCGGCTACCCTGCCTTTACCAATTCTTCTTGCACGAGCTGTTACGTTTTGTTCGGGGCGCTCCCCACTGACATTGACAGAACGGGAGAATAATAGCGACATTCCTTTTGGTCACCCATTAGACGCTTATCTTTCTGTTCCGTTTTTAGTTGCAGAAGCAATTGCTAAAAAGCTTGGTCAGAATTTATTATTCCGTAGATTAGGACATCCAATTTCAGGAGAATGAAAAATGCAAGACCCGATAGGTTCGTACGAAGAGATCCGGGATAATTATATCCTATATGTGAAAACAGCTTTCGGCACAAGATTTCCTCCATTCGAAAACGCGAGAGAAGATCTGTTAAGGACGCCTGGGATTTTATCACAGGAACCGTGGTATGAGCCAATTGCAAATTTTCAGTCTTCTGGAAAGCGAATACAAGACCTAGGAACAGAGGATCTCCCGGGTATGAACCCCGCTCAGATAGATCTTTTCAAAAGATTTGTCTCGTGTGGTCTGTTTGGCAATAGGGAGATTTATAGCCACCAAATTGAAATGCTTCGTTCTGTTCTGAGTGGGCAAAGTTGCATTATCACCGCCGGAACTGGTTCCGGAAAAACCGAATCATTTTTACTACCATTTTTTGCTTCACTTGCTATTGAGATGTCAAACTGGCCATCGACAAATCCCCTTTTTCCACATCAGAATGATTGGTGGACAGATTTTGATTGGCAAGATTCCCACAAACAAAATCGTCAGGTATCTCAGTCGTACCGAGTACCTCAAAGGGCAAATGAAACCCGGCAAGCTGCAGTAAGAGGGATTATCGTATATCCGATGAATGCCCTTGTTGAAGATCAGCTCACGAGGTTGAGAAAATCTCTCGATTCTGATGATGCTCGAAATTTTTATCGGGAAAATCTTTCCGGAAACAAAGTTTTTTTCGGAAGATATAACAGCTCAACTCCGGTTCCAGGACCTGAATATAAACAGGGAACCAATGGAAGACTAGGACGGCCGGATTGGGAAAGGCTCAATCGACTCTCTGGGGCATTTTCTGAAATTGAGGAATCAACACGGAGAGTTGATGTAAAAATTTCGCAAGAACTGGCTGAAAATCCTGATATAAGTGATTTAAGGTATTATTTTAACAGACTAGATGGCTCTGAGATGTGTTCACGATGGGACATGCAAGACGCTCCCCCGGATCTCCTAATCACAAACTTCTCAATGATGAGTATCATGTTGATGCGGGAAGCAGATTCACAAATATTCGAAAGAACCCGGCAATGGCTTCAGGAAAATAGAAATAATATCTTCCACTTGATAATTGACGAACTCCACCTTTATCGGGGTACTTCTGGAGCAGAAGTCGCCTACCTTATCAGGCTTCTCCTCAACCGGATTGGACTTCATCCAGGACATCCGCAACTCAGAATTTTGGGTTCAAGTGCCTCGCTTGACCCCAATAACGAAGAAAGTGAAAATTTTATCAGCGATTTTTTTGGAGTACCCGTAGGGTCGATCCGAATTATTCCCGGAGAAAGAGAACCCACTCCACCTTTAACAGGGACCGAATATCTGCCTGCTCAACCATTTTCCCGTTTTGGGGAGATCGACCAAGAAGTAAGCGATCAGGAGATTTCTACGTTAATAGGAGATATTGGGTATCGAGACACACTCACGACCGGACCATCCGCACTATGCCATGCACTTTCCAGTATCAACATCACCTCGCGGATTGACCATGCTTGCAATGTAAATGGTGAGGTTAGGCCAGTCTCGATAACTACATTAGCTCAACGATTGTTCGGGCCAACAGTTGTCCAGCTAGATGGCCAAAGGATTTCTCTAACAGAGGATGGGAGAAATGCAATTAAAGGACTTTTAGTAGCTCGGAGTGTTTGTGATCAAGCTCCATATAATCTTTCAATAAACCTTAAACTCCCCCGGGGTAGGTTCCACTTATTTTTCAGAAATATCGAAGGGTTATGGGGGACCGCTCAATCATGTGCTGGAGAAACGGAACTATGTCCGGTAAATATCAATAATATCCATACAAAAACAAAAATATTATCCGGTGGGGACCGGGTTTTCGAACTTCTTTATTGTGAACAATGCGGGGCTCTTTTCTTTGGAGGAAAGCGACATGATTTAGGAAATGGGGAAGTTGAGCTCCTCATAAATGATCCGGATCTTGAAGGGATTCCCGATCGGCGGACAACAAATATTGTTGATTTTCAGGATTATCCCGACTACGCAGTTTTTTGGCCGAGTTGCAATACTCCATTGCACCCTGATGCAAACCAATGGCGCCAACCCAGAATAACAGGAGCCGGAAACTCATTGAGATCAACCTGGGGTGCCGCTGCCATAAATAAAACTACGGGTATAATCCGAATGGGGCATGATAGGCATAATGAAGTCCCCCCGCAATGGGTGAACGGATACATTTTTCGGATAACAGATAATTCTCCCGATCTGGAAAATTATCCTGCTCTTCCATCAACTTGTCCTTCTTGTGGTACAAATAAATCAAGGAGTACACGCCTTCGGAAGTCACCGGTCCGAGGATTTAGGACAGGTCTTGGCCAACTGACCCAGGTATTGACTAAAGAATTGTTCCATCAGCTTCCAGATAATAGCAAAAAACTGGTGGTTTTTTCTGACAGCAGAGAAGATGCTGCTGAGCTTGCCGCAAGTGTTGAACGGAGTCATTATCCCGATTTATTCCGGGAAGCCCTCCATCATGAAATACGGGCATTAATTTCTGGTGAACCTCAACTTCTGGCGGACCTGGAAGCAAATATCGCAGTTTTATCGCCATTATCACAAGAATATCTCCAGAAAGATCCTAGAGGAAGGGAAAGACTTAGCACACTTCTTGAAAGAGAGAGACTTGTCGCGGGAGATCCAAGCCAGGTACAAGTAATCGGGACAATTAGAGAGGAGGCTCATGCTGAGCTCGAATTAATCCGAAGAAGGGGCATTGATAGAATAATTCCTGTGAACGACCTTATCCTGGAAAGAAGGGGGGCTAACAATCTGGACTGTGGAGCACTGGTCCAACGGTTCTTACAAATTGGGGTTAACCCCGCTGGTGTTGATTTGAGAGATCAAGGATATTACTGGGCGAACCAGGAGCACCACTGGACAGAACTCTTCGATTTTGGAAGACTCCTATGGAAGGATCGTTTACCGCAAGACGCTGATTCTGCAAAAAATAACGTTAGGACACGGATAAGACAAAAATTGTGCGACGTTTTTTTCAATCGCCTGTATTATCAATATGAATCTTCGGGTCTGGGGTATGTAAAACTCGTACTGGATACAAGTGATCTTACGGAACTCGCTCGAAATGTTGGGATAGAACCAGACATATTTCAGCAGATCTGTGATTCAACGATCCGAGTACTTGGCGATCTTTACCGTCATGAAGGAGCCGGCTGGCCCCATGATCAATGGGTTCAATATCAAAATGCAACCGCTCGCAGGTTTAAAGAATATATTCGAGCTGTAGCGAATTTCAACAATATCCGACATGAAAGGATTCTTGGAGATGCAATTTTTCAGGCAATTATTGATGGGGGTCATTTATTCTGTATTCTGAATGTACAGGCATTGGACGTTACCTTGGCACGTTCAACAGATGAGGTTTATACATGTTCAAATTGTCAAAGACCTCACCTGCATCCCTCAGGAGGAATTTGTACAAATTGTTCCAGACCCTTACCCCATGTCCCGGATAAGACATGTGCGAACCTCTGGCAAACCAACTACTACACGAGGCCTGCTTCCAGTGACTATATTCCGGTTCGTTTACATTCCGAAGAACTAACCGGCCAAACTGACGATCAGGCTGATCGCCAGCGGCGTTTTAGAGATGTAATTATTGATCTTCCTGGGCAGGAAAGACAGCATTACATTGATGCAGTAGACACGATCGATGTTCTAAGTGTAACAACAACTATGGAAGTCGGTGTGGATATCGGATCATTAAATGCGGTCATGCTGGCGAATATGCCGCCGACACGGTTTAATTATCAACAACGAGCTGGTAGAGCCGGACGTCGCCAAGGACAAGCATTTTCTTCAGTTCTAATTCTATGCAGGGGTGGGAGGGGCCATGATGATTATTTTTACCAGCACCCAAATGTTATCACAGGAGATACACCTCCTGTACCGTTTATCAACCCTGAACCAGACAGAGTAATTGAAAGGTTGATCGCAAAAGAATCTCTTCGCAGATCATTTATCTCGGCCGGGGCGACATACTGGGATAATCCCATAAAAACCGATAGCCACGGTGAATTTGGTTTAGCTCAACCCGATAATAATGTTCGGGTAAGCCGCAGGAGTTGGCAAGATTTCCGAGATGATGTAAGAAATTGGCTGACAAGTCAAGATACCTCTGCTCAAAGAGACGAAGTAGTCCGTGCACTTTTGGGCACAAATAATCCGGATACGATAAGGTTATGGAACGATTTTATTTCTCATAGATTGCCTCCCGTCATCGATGACGTAGCCAATAGCAATCAATTTGTTGCTGATGGTATGGCAGAGAGGTTGGCTGAAGCGGGTGTCCTCCCGATGTTTGGAATGCCCTCGCGTACGCGTAATCTCTATCATGGACTAGGCACTCACTCTCCCCGCACAATCGACAGGGATCTTGATATTGCGATAACGGACTTCGCACCGGGAGCTGAAAAAACTAAAGATAAAGCGGTCCACACTTGTATCGGTTTCACGGCACCACTAAGGATAACTCAAAACCGTTGGGCTCCTTACTCTCCTAATCCTTTCTCTGACAGGTTTGGGATGGCCCGATGTATTCGTTGCGGATATCTCACGAAAGATGATGATATCAATGCGATCAGAGCACTCAACAATTGTCCGGAATGTAATGAACCGAGCAACGGGCAATATTTCAAAATATTTGAAGCGGTTATACCATCAGCATTCAGAACCGATTTTTCAAGGGGCTCAACAGCAAGAGAAGGACTAAGAAAAACATTCGGGTCTTCCTCTACTGCAGAAAATTTAGCTCAGGGATTTATCCGTATTGATAACTTAAATTCTGATGTCGCATTCATTCAAAACCACCGTGTCTGGAAAGTGAACGATAATTATGGAAATCTTTTTTCGGGTTCATTAATTACAACCAATGGATTCACCGATCGGGATAGAAGATTTATACCGGGAAATATACTACAAAATCAGTGGATAGAAGAGTCTTTTATTCCTGATGTTGCACCCCGTACAGGGCAGATTGTTCGTGACCAAATCGCCATTTGTTCGGGAAAAAATACTTCAGTATTACGATTCAGGCCGCACTCAATTCCTCCAGGGATTTCGTTATCTCAAGTCAACCGGTGGAATAAACTAAGATCGGGGGTTAAATCTGCGGTCTATTCAGCTGGGTTCATCTTAAGGGGTGTTCTGTCTGAACCTGATTTCTTAGACATCGACCCCGATGAAATTGAAGTCTGTAATTACAGTCAATCATCAATTGGGGATCTTGACGTAGCAGATATTACATTATCAGATAGTCTACCAAATGGTTCTGGGTTCGTCGAATGGCTTTATCGGCATTGGTCCCAAGTCTTACAAAGTGCGACCTCAACAGTTGACGGTCAGAGTACCGAATATATGCAGATGCTGACGTCTCTAGAACACCGTACTTCCTGTGATTCCGCTTGCTATGAATGTCTGAAGTCTTACAGAAATATGGGTCATCACGGGATATTAGACTGGAGGCTAGGCCTTTCTTATCTACGACTTCTTGTCGATCAGAATTATCAATGTGGGCTTGACGGGAATTTTACCCAGCCCGAACTGCAGGAGTGGCCACAACTCTCTCTGCATGTAAGAGACTGCTTTGCCAATATTTTTGGATATGAACGAGGTATTTGGGCGGGACTTCCAGGGATTTCACAAGGTAATCGGAGGGTACTTATCGTCCATCCACTCTGGGATACAGAAAGAAATCCGGCAGATTTAATCGAAAGAGCAATTGTTGAGGCTGGAAGCAGAAGAGAAGATACATATTTCCTCGATACATTCGACCTCCTTCGCCGACCCAGTTGGTGCAAGAAAGAATTGGAGGATCGGGTATTGCAACATCCCTAAATAAATTATTAATTCAATTCTTCTATGAATTCGTTGATTATTCGCTAAATGATTCTTTTTCCGTTCATTGACAATACATTTTTTGTTCTAAAAATATTAAAAAAGGAAAAATGATTCATTAATTTAAATTTCAAATTCCTTCATCAAAAAATGCTGTCATCGCAGTGGTTAGCCAAAACATCTCTTTTTCACTGAATGTACGCGAGACCCAATCCGGGAGACAACTGTCATCCGGGAGAGATAATCGCAGCATAGCAGCAGAAAGATCAGCCATTTTTCTTTTGATGCCCGCTTCCAAAGTCCCGCCTTCAACACTTACAGAGAGTGCACGGGCAAGACCTAATAGAATCTCTAAAAAAACAAATTGCGCATTATTTGGATTGACAGGATCTCCAAACAACGACCAAAAATCACGACCGATGCGGCGGTAAACGCGAACGGATCTCGTTTCCGAATCTATTAACACCCCGGGATAACGTTCCCTATCTTCTTCAACAAAACCACTCTCTAATAATTTTACCAGGATCTGATTTTCTTTATTGTTTGTTGTCCGATCGGTCCCGTAGGTGAGTCCGATAACAACATCGAGTTTGTTCACCCCGGGATGATTCCTTCTGGTATGATCCATCCATTCTTTATAGTGATCAACAATAGCATCATTCATCGCCGAGACTTGTGAATCATTGATAGTATTCGGACCACTTTTTATTGTCGTAAGGTATCGACGATCCCCTACAACCACAGACTTGTCTATCTCCCGCCATACGGATCGTGTGCGTTCGCGAGTCTTCTCTTGCCGGGTTAAACCCACTAATGCGGCAAATTCTGCGAGTTTTTCCGGGGGATCCGACCATCTGTTCGGACCCTCGAAAGGATAGTGTTTTACAAAAATCGATTCGATGGACTTCCCAAAGGACGTTTCGAGCGCCATGTAAAATTTTGTGTTGAAAACAAAATTAGCAAATTTATCGGGATTCTCAAGATCCAACGCACTTGAAGAAGTCATAAGTACGTAGGGGTTCGTTCGGTAATCTGAAAGGGCCTCTCGCTTGTTGAAGTGATTGGGTAAGTTTACCTCGATATATGTCGAAATATCTCGCGCGATTCTCTCTACACGTTCTTGACTAACCTTTGTAAATAAATAATTTATTTCGGTTGGATTAAAAACATGATTTTTAGTCCTGCAAAGATCATAAAAGGGGTTTTGTGCTGGTTTTTTTGCCATAGTAAGTATCACCTCCCAATATCTGCCGACTTTTTCTCATCGTCTTTGGAGATGCGTAAGAAACATGGCCATTACTACCGCCATCGTTCCAGACAAATGTTTCACCTTCCTTAAACCATTGTCTGGTTCTGACGTGAGACTGGATATAGACGATTCTGTAATTTTCAATTTTATTAGTCGGTATATGCCACTTTTTCTTCTTAAGATCATCAAGTTTTGACGATATGACTTCACCAGCGATTCTACCGAGTCGGACCGGAACTGCATTTCCAACTTGCGTGTATTGCTGTGCAGGAGTGCCGGAAAATTCCCATTCATCCGGGAATTCTTGTATCCGTGCATATTCCCGTAGCGTAAGTGCACGGACTTCGGCGGGGTGGCATAAGGAGGTGCCTGCATGATTCGGCATCGCAACCAGAGTTGGACATGGAAGGTCAAAGCTTAATCTTCTCCACCAACCCGAGCGCCCTCCTTTCGCAGTCCAGGCACCACCCATTGATTCCTCTTGAATTTCCGTGGGTAGACTTCGCCAGTTCGACCCTGGGGACACCATGGAAAGATATCTCTTTTTCCTGGGGCTGAAATCCA
>JBAZQT010000045.1:0-23233 GCA_041645055.1 Methanoregula sp.
CATGAGAATCGGTGATGTCTCGTGAAGGTCACCAATCGCATCTCCAAGCGTCTTCCAAGGTAAAAGATTTTTTTTCTTGAAATCGATTAAGTTGGTTTGAACAGAGTCTTGTTGAGTGATACCGTGAGTGGGATCCGGGAAATCAACCTTTGTATTGTAACGGTTTCCAATAAAGAGAACACGTTCCCGCAGTTGTGGGGCCCCATAATTTACGGCGTTCACCTCAAAACAATCAAGGTGATAAGATGCATCTTGTGTTTTCTGGAGATCTTCAGCAAACAACCTCACTACAGATCCGGGTAATTCATCAGGTTCAAGAGGTGGACCCCCGCTGGCAGGACGTTCTGCTATGGGCCTGTGCCTAAGGGCTGCCGATAGAAGACCCCGAACGTTTTCCATTAAAAAAAACCGGGGTTTTATCCCGTTAATAAATCTCAAATATTGCCATAATAAAGTGCCACGCGGATCTTGAGTGGTCCGTCGTTTGCCAGCCGTACTAAATGATTGACAGGGGGGACCCCCGACAAGCAAATCCACTTCGCCGGGTTTAAGATTGATATCCTCCAGCAGTTCTTCAGGAGGTAAATCCAAAATATCCCGTTCATAGATTTTAAGATTCGGGGGAAGCCGTCCGGCTTGATGATTTTTCCTTATAGTATCAACAAATGACGGTTCTTTTTCAACAGAGGCCAAAATCTCAAAACGATTTGTTTCATCTAATCCGATATCGAGGCCCATCGCACCGGAGAATAATGAGACAACCTTGTATTTTTGCTCTGAACTTTTCTTTTTCCCGGGTTGTCTTGTATTCACTGATTTTCACCGTCAATTTTTTTTAACAATTATTGTATCCCTAATGTTAAAGAACCAACCGTGAAATAATTTTGACTGCGGCTAGAGAAAAATCCAACTATCTTTTTTTTTTTCGTTCAGTAACGGCTAAGCCCCCCCTCATCTTACTCTTATTCAGCCCAAGGGCCCTGGGCACGATTCCAAAAATAATACAGGAGTTGAAAACCCAATGGCAGATTTCGTACAAAGCTCACAGACCAAAAGTGCGGTTCGCGAACTCGCAGAACCGATTGCAGACGTGGCGACGTTCAATTCAATCGTCCAGTCGGTCATCACCGGCAACCCGTTTGCATGTGTATTGTATATGACCGCAGGTGTGACCCATGACCCGGTCGAGAAGACCAAGGAAGGGTACACTACAAAGATCGTCTACCAGGACGCTGAAGCAAACACTGTCGGCAACCTGTCGGATAAGTTCACCACGATTGCAGGATTCAATGCGGGAGCCGCAGCGATTCTCGCAAACACAGCCCTTGCAACGGCACACGGCGGAACTCCGTACCGCGACACTGACAACGAAACGTACAGTGCTACCCTCAAGTGCCACGACGCAAACGGCGAACTGTACATGGTGAACATCAGCCGCAACCGGGTGTCTCTCACTTCGTACTCTGACGAAGCAATCCGGACAAAGGTCGAGACCTGGGCTGACACCGTCGCAGCCCTCGCCTAATTCGCCTGACGATAAGACCCGGAGGGGAGGAGACCCCCCGGTCACCTCTCTTTTTGGTCCACTCGTCTTTTGCGGAGGACCGTCATGGAAACAGAAACTTTAGGGATTTTGCTGGGAGTCGTGCTTCCGATTTATCCCGTGTTGTTTATGATCCACCAGAGGATCGGAAAATATGATGAGATTGTCGAGGAGTTCAAGAAACTCCGCAATGAACACGAACGACATAAGGAGAACTATCATGGAAGTTGAGACGGCATCGCAGCCGGTCGCGAAGGTGACCGGTCTTTATCGGGGGAAGTTCGGAGGGCTTGAACCCCTTACGGTTAACAGTCCGCTGACCCGGGATGAAGTACGGCGTAACCCTATCTTCTATGAACTGGACCTGAACCCGGAGCCGGGTGATGAGAACCTGATCATTGATTTGATCTACGATAACCTGTCGCCAATCCGGTTGCAGGATCTGCGGCGGGGAACAGATATTCCCCGAGGCGTTCGGTTTTGGCCGGACTGGTTTGACATCCCGCCTTATGATGAGATGCACGATATTGACGGTCGCCGGGTTTACCCGCGAGCGCCTGGTATCCACGCGGTTCAGATCCGGACCGGTCGGCGCAAGTTCGCACAGATGGGCCGGGCCCGGGATTTCAGCCCGGCTAATGGTGGCTCCACAAGCCCGGTGTTTGAGATCCGTATTGCGGAGAATTCCGATGTTCGAGAATGAGTTGCAGACCCGGGCCGCCATCTGCGGGACCGGGATCCTGCTCGGAATCGTCTTTGTGCTGGCCCATCTCCCCTTTATTCGTCTGATAGTACCGGTCGCGGTGTTTTTCCTTGGCCTTGTTGCGGACCGGAGGAAACGCATGCAGTGTGGTACGGGATGCTGAACACATTCGGCATCTTTGATTTTTCTACGCTGACAGATGCGGAGCGAATGAACTACACGCAGAAAAAGCATTACTTCTGGTTTGGTGAGGTCGGGATGGCGGCAGTGCTGGCCGGTGTGTTTGCGGTCCCAGTCGGGATCTTCCTTGCAAGGCCGGGCGGAGATTTCCCTGGCTTTCATCAGCGCTGCGATTCTGTTCTTGCCGCTGTTTGTGTTCATGCCTAAGCTGATGCAATGGGCGATGAAGGCGGACACGGAAGCGGTGATTGATATGTTCGGCAAGAACGATCAGGTCAAAAAAGTATTCTGGACTTTGTTCGTTTTGATGGCCGGTCTTGTGTTGACCCGGGTGGTGGACCCGGTGACCGCTCAACAAATTATCGGAATTTTGACAGAAATTATCTATTAGATTGAGGAAAGAATTATCTTTTCTCAACAATTATGCAATTAATAAATTTAACTTGGGACCGAACAAAAATTCGCGGTCTTGTATGGCGTTCCATAAAAATTCTTTTCGTCAAGACTAAACAAAACACTGGAAAAGTCAATAAGCATCCTTTTTGTCTCGGATGCGTTTAATTGTTCAATCGGCTCGCTTTCATTCTTTTTAAAATCCCAAGAATTTCCGGAATTCATCGTGAATATTACCATAAGATTTTTTTCTGTTTCCTTTCCTTTGTTTGTGATTTCATAGGTAACATGATACTGAGTATAGGGCAATCCCTGATTCTTCTCAAATGATATCGGGGTAACTGTAACCGGTTCTGCTTGCGAACATTTATCTGAGCAACCGGTAACGAAAACTAAAGAGACCAGGATTAGTGAGATGAGAAAAATAGAAGTGAATTTCATAAATTTTATTCTGATGAGTAATTATAAAAAATAGGTAGATTTCATCTGATTTAGGTACTCATGAGAAGATATACAGAAATACGCTCAATTCGGGCTCCGTTTGCCATACCCATGTTCAGAAAACCCCGTAAAATCGTCCGATTTGCTACATTTGAAAAATATGCTCAATTCTAGCCCCTTTTGCCGAAATACGGCAGAATTACATCTCTCCTAAAGCACGCCAAAGGCCCTTAAATCGATGTTATTTTTGCCACTTAATTTACCCCATCCGGACCCCGAAAAGGCTGCCAAAATGCGAATATGAGAGTCGTTTTTCCGGGGATGTCTGAAAAACTGGGGATTTAGCCCTTAAAATTGGGAGTCGTGTAACATAATCCAGAGAGAAAAGGTTACGCTCAACAGAGCTCCGCCCCTCGCCGCGTGGGCTTCCCCAACTCAATGTAGACAGGATTAAACATGGGCATAACCGAACTTGATTATGAGCATCTTGGGAAAATTATATCCTGTGGTTATCCTCACAGCGGTTTTGATTGCGGTGTCTCTTCGCTTCATGATGTATGAGTTCGATAATAATGGCCTCAGTTACCTTGCAGTAGTTTCAGGTTTTTTTGCTGTTGGTGTTCTTCAAATGTCGAGCATTTACATGAATGAAAAAATAAAAGAGATGCCCCTACCCGTGAAATACTGGTGAGGCTGCATATTTGTCGAAAATTTAAAATGAATTAAAAAATTCCTGATGGTTCACAAGACTAATCTCATGATCACAGAAGGGATTTGGATAGAAATGTGGTTCTATTGATTTACGTAATAGCAGAATACCACTAACATTTTTCATCAAAGGTTCTGATAGAAATAACCCTTCTTTTGCCAAATACGTGTAATCGTGTGGGATATAATCAATTTCTGTTAGGAAACTATTCCATCCACTCTTAGCCGCAGTATCAATTTCTTGCCATTTTGGGATATACTGACTTTGATTTTGTAAGATTTCTTCCCATTCTTTATCACGCTGAATGGATGCCAATCTGTTTTCTTCAGGGTCGTCGAATATATCTATCAAAATAGTCGGGGCACGTCCATATAATAAATGTTTAAAATCAATATCGTCAACCGCTACATTTCCGCTTACAAATGTCAGAATATAGGGAAAATTTTTGGCCAATTCTACAAATTTCTCTCTTTTCCCACCTTTTTTGAGTAATAATCTCGTACCAAATTTTTCAAATATTCCGGTCGGGAATCTGTAACCTGACGAGAGTCCTCCGATTAGTCCTGGTTTCTCTAGAATAGGCGAAATAATAAACGTAATACTATCCGTTTCAATCCGCTTAACTGATGAATCGGGCGTTAATTGTACGAATTCCGTTTTAAATTGTTCCAAAGATTTGTTTAATAAGGTCTCCTGTTCCTCGTGTTCTTTACCAGAAAAACAAGGTTGTGATACATTATGGTTAAAATTAACGTTTACCACAAAGGGTTTATCGCGTACCAATTCCCGTAACTCATCAATTATTTTTACAGTCGGATCGCTATTACTCAATGATGTAACTTCAACATAAAACGACAAATCATGATATTTGCACAAAAGATCTGGTGAAGCACCTGAAAAATAATCATCCGGAAGAAGTTCGAAATCACAGCCTTTTTGAGCAAATATCTTAGCACAATACAGTTCAGCGATCAACGATTGAAAAAGATTAAGGGTGTTTGTTTTTTTTATTTTTACAATTAATTCGTCTCTGTGAGTGGGAGTAAAAAACGAGATCAGATCATTAAAATCAGACAAATGCTCTTTTTTTCCTTGAAATTCTTGAATTACTAGATCTCGCAACCCCGGATTATTATTTAAAATATCCTCCAAATTTTTGAATTGAGTTATCATTGATGCTGGTATTTATTAATGGAAATATGAAGTTATCGAAAAATGTTTGATATGTAGATCGGTCGGTCATGTTCACTCGTCCTCGCTGATGCTCCGGCTCGCTTCACATCACCAACCTTGCTTTTCTGAAGTTGCCCGGTTGAGATGCAGTACGCCCCTGGCTCGTCGCGTTGCTCCTACGCCAGCGGCTGCTCTCGCCCGCTCCTCACATACCACTACGCGGAATGTTCGTCGCTGTTGTTGCAACTGGAAATTTTATCTTTTCGGGATAATAAAAATCTAATAATCGCGAGTTAATGTTATGACACAAAACAAGTTTGGTTGGGTAAAATTTCTTGAAGAAATAATTATTATCGGTTCCAATAAATTTAGGAATTTTTCTGAAGATAATTCTTTTCGTATTTATCTAGATCAATCTCTCGGTGTTGGATTCCTTTTGTTTCTTCAACAATAAACATGGTGACAAGGCTGGAAAAAATAAGGATAACATCGAATCCAATTAAGACGCGATCCTTAAAATCAAAACCCGGAGCATTTGAGAAGACAAAATAAAGAATTAATGCGATGATACTAGGGAGAACAAAAATTAGCCATCTTGTTCTATCTAAAAAAAGGGCCACATTTCGATTAATTAACGGAGGAGCGTGGGACTTATATGTTTCCCATTGCCACACATACATTTTGAAAATCCTAATTACTTTAATTCTTAAGAAATTATGCAAATAATCAGCAATTCTCAAAATTCTGATTGTCCTATCCGTATACAAAAAAGTTAGAAGTGCATATAAAATAGGAAATATTAGAAAAATGAACGATACTTTAAACATAAAATTAGCACCTTCTGTTGAAGGTAAATTGATACTTAACGCGGGTATACCTAACATGATAGCAAAAACAATGAAAAGAAAATTTATGATGTCCTTTTGTTGATCGTGATAAATATCAATTTCTCCTCGAAGTGCCTTATATTCTTCAATAAACAGATCCGGAATACCTTCTCTTATCGGATCTGTTTTCCTCATCGAAAATCGTCTCCAATAGTGTTCTCGATTATTGGGGGGGTTTTCATTTGTTACCAAGGATCATCTCATCGACTATCTGTTTTGTTTTTTTAATACAATCCGTTTTAATAAAATCTACATCAAACTGTAATAATTCATCTATTTCCTTTTTATCATTAACACACCAACTACAGATTTTTACATTTCTCTGATTCAACTTTGAAATCATCTGTTTTGTTAAGAATCTTGTTTGTGTTTCAATGAAGTCAGCATTATTCACTTTAACAGTGGACAGCAAATTTTGGAGATAGCCAACATACATTATTCCAGCATTAAGGTCACTATTGATTTTTTTAATATCATGTATTATTGAATGATTATATGAAATAAATAAAAAATTTTTTTCTAACTCAAAATCGCTAACATATGAAATAAGATTTTTAGAGACCGATTTATCATAGGCCGGCCAATTTTTAATATCCAACATTAATCGAATCTGGTTTTTTGAGGCCCAATTTAAAACATGTAACAATTGCTTGTTTTCAAAATCACTACAATTTTTTTTGTTAATATCCCAATAATTCACCCCATTTATTTGAGGGGATCTATTTACAATGAATTCCCCGGTTTTTGTCATATAGATATCAATTTCAATAATATCAGCACCATTTTTTTTCCCTAGGATAAATGCATTTATTGTATTCGGCTCAACACCTGGACATGCGCCGCCTTGATGGCCAATATATTGGAATCTGGAAAATCGATCAGTCATTCATCACAAGAGCCGCTGCTCCAACAATTCCGGAATTTGATCCTAATTTTGCTTTTACAATTATTGGACCTTCAGGAAGCTGACTATTGTATTTAGCTAAATATTTTTTAGATTCACTTAATATTTCATTAAAAAAAGTGTCCTCCTTTAAAATTACACTACCACCTAAGATAAATAATTCAGGATCGACTGTATTCGAAAGCCACGAAATAATAAGTGATGATCCTTGAATCGCATTATCAATTATTTCCTTTGTATTTTCTTGATCATCAGATCTTCTTCTGAAGATTTCATTTGTGCTTAATTCTTTTCCTAATTTTATCGATCCTTTCTTTGATATCCCTTTTCCACTAATGACATCGTTTACTGTCTCATTTGAAAAAAGAGGTAAATGTGCAATTTGGCCAGAGAGATTGTGTACTCCGTGCCAGATTTTATTATTCTGTATAATGGCAATTCCAACTCCTGTACTTATTGTCATATAAACAGACACTTTACGATTTATACCAGCACCAAAAATATGTTCGCCTAATGCTGCAACATACACATCGTTATCTACACGAGTATATATGTTGAATTCTTTTTGAATTAGATGTTGAATTGGAATCTTGTTCCAGTTCGGAATTGAACCACTTGAGATAATTAAACCCTCATTATAATCAATCACACCGGATGAGCCAATACCAATTGCTTTTATAAAAAACGACGATTCGGAGATTAATTGTCGTATCAATGTTTTGCATTGATCAACGATGACTAAACCTCCTTCCTTCATATTTGTTGGGAGTTCTTTTTTAAAAATGACATTACCATGGTTATCGATAATTCCTGCAGCAATTTTTGTTTTACCGATGTCGACTCCAATAAAAAAAACCTTATCAGCATCAGTAGACTTTAGATTTTTTTTAATCATGATAGTCCCTACACTTTATTTTTTAAATAATTAATTAATGAATTATGCATTTTCGCATTTGAAGCTATGAGATTTTTCGAGTGTATAGAGAATAGAGTTCCAGCAAAATCTGTAGCAATACCCCCAGCTTCTCTAACGAGTAAGGCACCAGCCGATGAACTGATACCTCTAGATTTTATTAAAATAAAACCATCCAAGCGTCCAGATGCCACATACCCTAACTCTAATGCAGTACTGACAAATAACCGTAAACCTCTTGATTTGAGAGAGAGATCACGTACGATTTGTAAAATTTTATCAGTTTCTTCTTTTGAATAATGAGATGTTAGAGTAAATGAAAAAACACCATTTTTCAAAGTATTCTGTTCCGAGCATTTGATTGGCTTATAATTTAAATAACTCCCCTTGTTTTTTACGACCGTATACAGTTCGTTTAATGCTGGAGCGTAAATAATACCTAATTGTGGCTCATTATTATGAATAAGGGCAACAGAAATGGAATAAAATGGTAATCCTGAGTTAAAATTAATAGTACCGTCAATAGGATCGATTACCCAAATATAATCAGAAGATGATGTCGGTCTTTTATTGAAGGTTTCCTCAGAATATATTTTATGAGTGGGATAATTCAATAAAATGAATGTTATTATTTTTCTCTCTATTTCAATATCTAGATTAGTGACAATATCCCGTTTTGTTTTGTTTTTTAAAATAATATCTGATTTTTGTACTTCTTTCAATTCATTACCCAATAATTGAATATATTGAGATAATTCGTCGATATTAACAAAATTGCAAATTTCATCCATTTTATATGTCCATGGAATTATTATTTAATTTGACAATTTCACTTTTTTCATACTTTTTAAACTGGCAATATCTCATCATATACCCCTTTCCTTCAGATAACTCGTTTATGTAACGATTATAACATACCAAAATATAATCCCGTTGTCTTTTTAATGTATTGACAGCCGGATCTATTTTATTATATTTATCCCGTGAATAAATTTTCAGTGTAAGTATTGAAAGTTTATCAACTAGTTGCCCAAGAGTTTCAGAATTAACATAACAACTGTCCCAATCATTACATTCACATAATTTGAACAAATCAAAAGATATTGAATCAATTCTTTCAATACAGGATGTTCGAAAAAGGTTGGTTTGATCTATCCTCTTTTTTAAATGAATAAAAAATGAAGTAGAAATATCATTCCGTCTAATTGCAGCTTCGCAATTCCACAATTCAAAATTTGAATAATGTAATAATTCACATAATTTTGATATATCATCGATCTGATCGAGAGCAGATTTTTTTATTGATTTTGGGTCATTGTTTAATTCGAGAGTTAGTTTTTCTAAAATCGAAATGATTTTTTCCCCTTGTAAAAATTCAATCATCATTACTCCAAAAAACATTATCTAATAATCTTATTATTTTTATTGAACAAGATTATTTCTTTTTGTTTTTATCGATTTATGTGTTTTATCAAGGTGTGGACCCAGATAAAGTGTTAGAACCCAAAAACATCGATAGAATCGTCTAATAAAAACGAAATCAAAAATAAGGACACTAGTCTTAATTGACTCCATTTTTTTAAAATTGAAAAATCGAATGTCGGAACATCGCGATTGCATTCTTTCGGAGCATTGTCCAAAAATTAAATAATTGAATCTTTTTACAATACATCCAATTCGTTTTCTCTCAGTCTTCGGAATGTTGGTCACGGTTGATCGTACTCATGCGGTACGCTCAGTGACTCATCCGCACGACGCATCAGGGGCTCGGACTCACCGCTGATGCGGTTCGTTACCTTCGCACCCTGAAGCGGCGCTCCTTCGGGCCGCTGGGCCGGGACAGGATAGCCTCCCTGAAGGGAGGACGGGTTTCTTGTATGGGCGGGAGAACAAAGCGACGGTTACAGGGCGCATCAGCGACCTGTCGCTCGCTTTGTTGGGTGGGTCCAACCGATGTGAATTACATTTTCCGATCAACCGGAAACGGGCTCGGTCCGGGTGGGTGGATGCGAGCCGGAACACGGCGACCTTCGCCGTGTCGCGTGAGCATCGGGTGGGCCAACCATTACCAAGAAAGATAATGCCGGACGACGTATATTGTATCAACCCGGCAGGGCTCTTTGATTGGCCTCATGGTGTCCCTGTCCGGGCCACCTTTTACCCGCAACGAAAAAAGATTTTTTTCTTCATCCGGTGCAGCCACCATACAAAAAATTTCAACAATCCCCCAATGGTGATCCGATTTCTTTTGTGCTGCCGTATTTCCTTCATGGTCAGCATGTCACCACCTCACGATTCTGATGTAATCCCGCTCGGGAGTGGATCTGATATCCATGCGATGGCATCGAGTCGTTGCCGTTCTGCGATAAGATTGTCGAGCCCTTCCCACGCTGCCCGGGCTTTCCATGATGCGATGATCTCATCGTGCCTGCTGCGGAGATCCTGCGCTTGGGCCTGCAACCGAAAAGCCCGGCTCTCTATCTCTGGGAGTGTGGTTTCGATGCGTTCGAGTTCTTCGAGAACCTTTACCGGCATGGCATCAAAAATAGTGTTCATGCCGTCACCCCTTCTGCTGCATCTGTCCCGGGGGCGCTGGCAGGGACCGGGGCCGGAGCCCCGATCATAAAATCCGCTGCCTTCTCTGCCCTTCCTGCTGCATACATCACGAGATCGGCATCGGCTTTGATCGCCGTTGCCCAGTTCTGGAGATAGGCTGCCTGATTCTGGACAATTGCGGATGAATCGATGCCGGTGAGAGCTGCCAGGTAAGCACTCCCAATCTCGGCGACCAGTTCCTCGCGTCCGTAGGTGTCGGAACCAAAGCAGACCGGATCGGTCTTCTTGAAGCGGTCGAGCCGTGGCCCGGTGGAGTGGACGCACTCATGAAACATCGTGGCGTAATAGTGCTCCGAGGTTCTGAACTGGCCGATATCCGGGATGGTAATCATATCCATCTGCGGGAGGAATGCGGCCCGGTTTCCTGCTGTAATTTTTATAGAGTGCCTGCCTGTATAGTCTTGAATGACCGCATCGCATCCGAGAAGGTGAACGTTCTCCTTCACTTCGGGGAGTTTGTAACCTTGCTCTATGTAATCAGTCTGTGCGACGTTGAACACAACAAAGGCTTTCAGGAACCGTATTTGTTTTTTGTTTTCCGTCTCCTTGCCGTTCTTGTCGGTCTTCGTCTCGGTCTTTACGGTCCGGCCCGCGTAGATAATCCCGTGGCCGTGCTCGCCTTTCTGGACCTGTAACCCTGCGGCGAGATACTGGCGATAGGTTGCCCAAAAAGGAAGAGGATAGGGACTGAGTCCGAGAATTAACCGGTTAAGCCCTGTGTATGCCCTGCCGCTGAAAAGATTACGCGGGCCGTTTTCGGTCCACGGTTTCAGCCAGGGGATTTTTCCTTCGGATAGGGCTTTGATGATCCGCTCGTTGATCTGCGCTTTTACGTCAGCGGCTTTCATGCTGCCGCCTCTGTGTGTTGTGTGGTGGCGGTTAAGGACTGCACAGGGCGCATGGTTGAGACATTTGCATATTTCCGTTCCCCCTTGAGCATTCCTTTTACCTGTGCAAGCGGGGAGACAAACTGAACCTCATTGATCGTTATCATCACTGCTTTACCGGACCGGGTGATCCATGCCTTCCCGACCGGTGCCGCTTCCGAGTTTTTCATTACATCGGATATGTCAAAGACCGGGGCTGGCCAGTGGTCTTCGAGCCTTCGGACTTCCCCAGCAGGAATAACCGCTTGCATGGTCTTGACATCGATACGGACCGAGCCATTATAGAGGCGGGCTGCCCCTACGTGCTCGAACTTTACATCTGTTTTTATTGTTGGCCTCATGGTGTATTTCACCATACATTCATCGACGTTAGAGCATATAACTCTCCGCCGTGCGCAGTGTGAAAGTGAAAGCGCTGCGTTGTTGAATTTACGAAATAATGATTTTGCGTAGAATTTTGTTTATGCTTGACCCGCCCAGGCACACAGCACGACAGGTCGCTCATGCGCCCCGTAACCGCGCCGTGTAGCCATGACCCGCCCTCGCTGCAAGAAATTTTACGTTTTCCTGTTAGCATGCGATCGCCAGAGCAGGACCCGCCCGACAAAGCGAGCGACCGTCCGCTGATGCGTCCGGTAACCGTCGCTTTGTCCTCCCACCCGTACACCGATCCCGTGCCCCCATCAGGGGGCTATCCTGACCCGGCCCAGCGGCCCGAAGGAGCACCGCTTCAGGGCGCGAAGGTAACGAACCGCATCAGCGGTGAGTCCGAGCCCCTGATGCGTCGTGCGGATGAGTCACAGAGCGTACTGCATAAGTACGATCAACAGCGACGAACATTCCGCGAAGCGGTATGTGAGGAGCGGGCGAGAGCAGCCGCTGGCGCTGGAGAAACGCGACAAGCCAGGGGCGTCATCCTATCAACAGGACAACTCCGGAAAACAAGGAAGGTGATGTGAAGCGAGTCGGAGCATCAGCGAGACGAGTGAACATGACCGACCGATCTACATACCAACCATACCCGGCTTGCGGGTAGAATTATCTTGGCAATCCAACCTTTGTCTTGCTATCGACTAACAGGTGAAACATATATCCGAGAAAAAAACTTGCGATGTAAAAGGATGGTGAAAAAAATAAACCGATGAATGCAGTTATCGCAAAACAATATGTCGTAAAATTCAAAGCACGTATGCTATGGAATGTACCTCTGTGAGTCCAGTGGTTAGCGGGTTCTATTTGATCAGGTATAACTGAACCGAATGCTGCTGCAAATGCCCCAATCAACCATATTCCAATAGCGGATATCCCGAAGATTGGATTGATGGTGGAATTGATAATTGAAGTGTTAATGAAATTGTAGATGAAAAAAACTACAAGACCTATAACAAAATGTGCGCCTCGGTCCATTTCAGTCAACAAGAATGAGATAAGCGCATATAACTCTTCTTTTTCGATTATGCCGATGATACATTGAAATTAATAGTGATTTTATGTAGGGGAAGCCCACGCGGCTTGGGGCGGAGCCCCGTTGAGCGTAATATCCTCTGAAAATCTTCAAAGTATTTGCACGAAATCATACAGGTATCGCCGCCCGCTCCGCACAGCTCCGCGACCGGCTGGATTGTAATTGTCAAATCCATAGGTCCAAGTGATTAAAAGGACACAATTTTCTATGAAAAAAGATTATTAGGAAAAAACGGGCAAATTAAGCCTAAAAAGATGATTTAGACTTTAACCATGCGTATTTAAGCCTATGCCGAGATTTGAACTCGGGACTTCCTCCTTACCAAGGAGGCACACTGCCGGGCTGTGTCACATAGGCATTATTTGTTGAGAGATGATCAATTGCCCCGTCCTTACCAAGGACGTACTTTTTTACAAAACCATTGAGGCGAATTGCCTAACAACGTTGTAAGTCATCCCTATAAAACATTGCGGAAGGAAACAAGAAAATCCTGATTAATTCCTGATACTTCATGGGATGCATTCATACGATCTACCGTTCAAAGCGCACGGACCTGTTCAAAGCTCCGCATTATCCATCCATAACTTCAATAATCGTTGCTTCTAAAACGCCTGTCTGATGTGTACTAAAGTGGGACACCTATGACAACGGAGATGAATCCCCGAATACGAATGAGTGATATTCCTGCCCTATCGAAATCCTATTGTTTCTTTGAGATCTTTTTTTGGGCGTTAAGAGGATAACCCCTCTCTTGTGCCTTCAAGTCTTGAGGTATAAAGGGGGGTCACGTGGGTACACATGACAGGAAAAAACCTGACCTGTGAGCCAGAATCCAATCACGATTTCCCGGCATATTAACGAGAGAGAAATTATTCTAAAGGATATCTTAAAGCCGCAGGAGATCTGAGCGGAAATTATTAACTGTACCCATGCGACCCCCTCCAGACCAGATAATATTCAAGGCATATTTTGTCCAGATTTGCGTCGATGAATATAGTTTTGTTGTGCCGAAGTGCGTAGGGGGAGGTCGCATGGGTACACTTTGCATGTCAGGGTGATTCCCTGGACACCATGGGTCATATTGCAAGAATTCGTAAAAACGTCTAAACGAAAAACGATGATTTTCCAGAGATGATATTCCTGATGCCCCCAATAAAGATGCACGTTTTATCAGAAAAAGTTGAAGTTATTTTTTTAACCGGACTTCCATCTGCGGGAAGGGGATCTCAATTCCTTCAGCGGCAAAGCGTTCTGCGATTTGCGTGTTGATGGTATCTTTTACTTCATCGGGAAGGTTATATTTCCGTGCCCATACGTAGAGAATAAATTTCAGGCTGGAGTCCTGGAACTCTAAAAAGAATGCTTTAGGAGCTGGATCTTCAAGAAGATATTCGGTATTTTTAATAGTTTTTTGTGCGATGTCAAGCAGGATCTCTTTTACCTTTTTTGGATCGCTTCCGTAAGCAACAGAAACCGGGATAATGATCCTGAGTTTTTGATCCGGTTCTGCATAATTTACGATAACGTTAGTGGTGATCTTGTTATTGGGTATCGTGACAATCTGGTAATCCAGGGTTTTTAAGCGGGTGCTCCTCGGTCCGATACTGATGACATCCCCGTAATACTGGTCTACTTTTATCCGGTCGCCTATCCTGAACGGTTTGTCGACCGTAATAATTGCCCCGCCAAAGAAGTTGGAGATGATATCCTGCGCAGCCAGAGCAACAGCCAACCCGGCGATACCTGCACCTGCAAGGAACGGAGTAATATTCACTTCAAAGATGGACAAGACGGCCATTAAGGCTGCAAACCAGACTACATATTTGACAATGAGTTCGAGCAGCTCCACTAACCGGTCATCCCAGTCACCTTCCGATTGTTCTGCCAGTTCATGGCCATAAATGACAATGATATCATGCAGGAATGATGAGATGATCCAAGCGCCAATCACCACATAGAATGCAGTGACATAGCGCGGATCAAGGATCCATTGCAGGTTTGACGGAAGAATCCCGAAACGACTGATCGCAAAATAGATTGCAACAACAACGATGGCGACCTGAACCGGGGTACCAATCGCTGCAATGATGATATCATCCCAATTTGTTTCCGTCTCCCCGGCTTTTGTTTTAAGCCAGTTGACGACTGCCCGTACGATCAGGGCAATAAGCACACCAAATACAACTGTTGCAGCTGCATAGGCGTAATTGATATCAGAAATTGGTATCTCCATGTACGTAGACTTATGTGACCAAAGGTAAATAATATTAAGATTACATGGCGACGGGGATTGATATTGCCAAAACACTTGCAGAATTAGTAGACCGGGATATGACATTCATGCATATCTGCGGTACGCATGAAGCATCCATAGCACGGTCCGGTCTGCGCAGTATTTTGCCCGAACAATTAAAGATTGTAATGGGGCCGGGATGTCCGGTCTGTATTACCCCACAAGGGGAGATTGATGCTGCGCTTGATCTCGTTGACAAAAATTGCATTATCGCCACCTATGGGGACCTTCTCAGGGTTCCCGGATCAAAAGGGTCGTTAGAATCCTGCGGCGGCGATGTGCGGGTTGTGCAGGGCGTCCATAAAGCAGTGGAAATTGCCCAGAAGACCGATAAAGAAGTTGTATTCATATCAGTAGGTTTTGAGACAACTGCTCCTACCGTTGCTGCTACCCTCCTCACCAAACCTCCGAAAAATTTCTCCATTCTTTCCTGCCATCGCATTGTCCCCCCGGCTATGAAATGGTTACTGGAACAGGGTGAAGCAAAACTTCACGGGTTCATGCTTCCCGGTCATGTCTGCACGATTATGGGATATGAGGAGTATGAACAGTTCCCGGTGCCGCAGGTTGTTGCAGGGTTTGAACCCGAAGATATTCTTCTCGGTCTGCTCATGCTGGTAAAACAGGTAAACGAAGGAACACACCGCGTCGATAATGCATATCCCCGAGCAGTTTCACGCGAAGGTAACGTAAAAGCTAAGAAACTCATGTATGAAGTTTTTGAAACTTCCGATGTCGAATGGCGTGGGTTCCCGGTAATTCCTGGCTCCGGACTCCGGTTGAAAAAAGAGTTCGAGCAGTACGATGCCCAGAAAAAATTCAATATCGTCTTCAAGCACATAAGCAAGCATTCCGCATGTGTCTGTGACAAGGTACTGAGAGGAATCGCCTCTCCCTCCGATTGCAAACTCTATGGGAAAGTCTGCACCCCGAGAAACCCGGTTGGTCCCTGCATGGTCAGTCACGAAGGGGCCTGCAAAATATGGCACATGTATCATGCAAAAAAGGTATGATTACCCTTACCCATCCTTGCATTTATATGGGTAGCAGTGAGAATAAGTAAGGTAAATTCTTGCCTCGGTAGGGTAGCGGACATCCTAGAAGCCTCCGGAGCTTTTGACCCGGGTTCAAGTCCCGGCCGAGGCGTGTTAGTTTTTTTAATCTTTAATGCAAAAAAGACACGTTTTTAATAAAAAAAGAAAAACTAAAAATTATAATACCGGCTTTTTCTTCAGCGCAGCCACAAGAATTTTTACACCGGCTTCAATATCATTGCAGTCCAGTACTTCTACCGGTGAATGGATGTACCGTGAGGGGATGCTCATTGTTGTACTTGGAATACCGCCCTTCGTCAGGTGGATGGCTGTTGCATCGGTGGTCCCACCGCTGCCTACTTCCATCTGCACGGGAATTGAGTTGGAGTCGGCTGCTTCCTTGAGCCACTTGACCACCTTGCGGTTGGCGATAAGTCCCCTTCCGCTGCTGTCAACGATGGTGATGACCGGGCCTTTACCCATTACAACAGGGGCATCCTTCATCTCAATGCCCGGATGATCACCGGGAATAGTAACATCGGTAGCGATGGCACAGTCAGGATCGAGAGCATAAGCACTGGTACGTGCACCTTTCAGACCAACTTCTTCCTGTACCGTAAAAACGCCAAAGATAGTGAGCGGGGAGTCGACCTCTTTTAAGGTTTTTATCAGCATGGCTACACCAGCCCGGTTATCAAAGGCTTTTCCGGTAACCCGGGAATTAGCCAGTTCACAGAATTCCCGGTCAATAGTTACCGGAGTACCGACTTCAACGCCGAGATAATCAACCTCATCAGGATTTGTTGCACCGATATCGATGAAGAGATCATCAACTTTTACCCCCTTCTTACGCTCTTCATCGTCCATCATGTGCGGAGGCTTCCCGCCAATGACTCCAATAACAGGACCATTTGCCCCATGCAGGACTACCCGCTGGTTATAGAGTGTTGGCCCATACCATCCCCCGAGTGCAACGAACCGGATGAAACCTTTCTCTTCGACATACTTCACCATGAGACCGATCTCGTCCATATGGGCAGCCAGCATCACCTTGAACTTATTGCCGTGCTTGATTGCGATCAGGTTGCCCATTGCATCTTCACGGATCTCATCGACATGCCCCTTGAGCTCTTTTTTGATGACTGCATATACATTGCCTTCACTACCCGAAACACCGTGGGCATTGGATAATTTACGTAACAGTTCTTTGACCATGTTAATCACACATTACCTTTTGTATCCTATCAAGGGCACGCTTCAGGATTTCCCGCGAGGTGGCATAACTCATACGGGCATACTCAGGTTCATTGACGCCGAACGCAGAGCCAGGAACAATCACAACTCCGGCATCAATAATTTTCTGGGTGAGCGCAGGTTTCATAGGAACAAACGCATAGAATGCACCTTCGGGAAGCGGGAAGTCCATCCCCAGCGCAGATAATCCTTTGCAGAAAAGATCCCGCCGGGCCCAATATTCATCCCGCATTATGGTAACGAGATGCTGGTCTCCTTCGTATGCCGCGACTGCCGCATACTGGGAGATGGAGGTAGCGCAGGCCTGGCAGTACTGGTGCACTTTTATACACTGGCTGATGATATCGGGTGATGCTGCGAGATAACCGAGGCGCCAGCCGGTCATAGCATAGGTTTTACTGGTTGCATTGATGGTGACCACGTTATCACCAAATTGTCCGGCGCTCCAGTGTTTTTTACCATAAATGAAATGCTCGTACACCTCGTCAGAGATGATGGTCACACCCGTATCATCGGCATATTCGACAAGAGCCTTGATGGATTCCTTGCTCTCGACAGCTCCCGTAGGATTTGCCGGAGAATTTATTACAAAGAGTTTTGCCCCGTCCATCAGCTCTTTGGCCTTCTCCACATCGATATGCAAATCTTTGGTGAGCGGGACACTGACTGGAGTTGCACCCGCTAAAATCGCGAGTGACGCATAGGAAACAAAACCCGGATCTGGACAGAGAACCCTGTCACCATCACCAGCCATAGCCTGCATCACAATATGGAGCGCTTCACTTGCACCTGCGGTAACAATGATTTGATCCGACGTGTATGAGAGTTGATTCTCTTTTTTAAATTTTGCACTTATTGCCTGACGAAGCTCAGGAATTCCATTGTTCCCGGTATACCCGGTCTTTCCATCCTGTATTGCCCGGATTGCTGCATCTTTGATGTGCTGAGGTGTATCAAAGTCGGGTTGTCCCAGCCCGAGATTAATAGAGTCCGGACCTGCGGCTTCAAACAAGCGCCGTATCCCGGAGATCTCAATATCTTTTACCCGTTCTGCAAATTTCAGACTCATAATTAATAACACCAGACCTATTCGATATTTGTATGGCGGTTCTTAAGTGCATTCTCATCGGTCTTTGTGATCTCCATCAGTCGAGAGACCACGGCATCCGCAAATATCATAGAAACAGTCTCAAAAAGGGTACCTAACGGGGCAAATGATTTATGTTCACCCATCATCTGGCGGATTTCAAACTCGACCGCATCGTCTTCCACCGAATCACGGTGTTGCTCAATGATCACAATGCAATCAGAGATCTTCCCAATACGGGACTCTGCATTCGAAGATATCAGACAAATTTTTCCCCCAATTTCCTTTGCAGTCTCAGCCAGATCCGCAACGGTCTTTGTCCGGCCTGAACCTGAAAAAATGACCATAAGATCACCCTTATTTAATGCCGGAGTTATTGTCTCACCAACGACATATGCATGGAGCCCGAGATGCATGAGGCGCATGGCAAATGCTTTAGCAACAAGTCCTGATCGTCCTGCACCAATGACATAAATGCGCTTTGCGTTTAAGAGTTCGGTAATGAACTTCCCGACATCTTCATCAGATATGGTATCTGCAATTGAACGGATCTTTGATGCCATCAGCCGCATCATTTCCTGTACCCTGTGGCTCTCCATACTTTCCCCACAAGAAGATGCTATTGCATAGTAGATGAGAATTTCGTAAAATTCCCATCTTGCATTTACTATTTTTTACCTCATCGTAGAATCACGATTAGCATTAATCCTAAAAAATTATCCTAAAAAAATTACCCTTTTTCAATATCAGTTCGCAGACTCGCTGAAAGGGGGACAATTGTCAGGAATCAGTGCCATCATTTTTCGGAGTTTTAGAAAGAAAGGCGTGTATCGATAATCCTTTTTTACGGCACGTAGCGCTCAATCTCACCAGAAGCCACGAGTTTTCCTTCTTCAAGTACCGATACAGCCCCATGACCCCCGCAGATCAGACATCGTTTGCCGGCCGGTGCATGATGGGCATCAGTATTTTGTACGAGTTCAAGGAGTCCTTTTCGCTCCTTCCTTGCGCTGTCACTATCAACGTTAACGGAAGTAACGAGAAATGCCGCAAGTGAACTATAATCTGCCCGTTCTTTTGAAAGACTGGCGAAATTGATCACGCTGTCCGCAGCGAACAGTAAACCGTGGACACGTGAGTACAGGAATACCTGACCGGCAGTGTGCCCACTGAGACCATCCAGTATTTCCAGCTCAATTGCACCAATAGAAACAACCCCAATCACCGGAAATATTCCTCTTGTTGTTCCACTCGGAGTTGAAAAACATTCGATATTTTTCGGCGTATTAAATTTCGAGAACAGGTTTATCATTTTCGTGTAAAATTCATCGAGCGACGAGTGATCGCTTCGCGAGCCATAGGCACGATTATTCGTCCGGATGATTTCAAGAGTGCTCTGATGCATAAGTACGGGTGCCGTAAAAAACCCGGCTGCTCCGCAATGATCCGCATCGGCATGAGTTACGACAATGCGGTTAATTTTCTTTATGTCACCGATACTATACCTTGAAAACATAGCCACTACATCGTGATGATAAATTCCATATCCCGTATCAATCATCAGGTAATTATCACCAGACCTGATAAGAAAAATATTTCCGCCACAGGGAACCTGGAAACAGAATAACATCGTGCTATCATCAATGGTGAATTTTTGGACATCAGCATAAAAATTCTTACCGGTTGTCGCTTTCATTGTCTGGCCTGAAGCAAGCACACTTTCAAACACTTTTTTGGGATCACAACCGCGGTCCATTAATTCCTGTGCCATATGATTAGTATCGGCAAGAAATGAGAGGAGAAAATGATCTTCAGATTCCCCGATAAGTTCGCGGATTGCCTGAGCATACCGAACATAAAAAACCGTATCATCCAGTTGTTTTCCGGTAGTATCATATTCAAGGATCTCAAGGCGGTATAACGATTTCAGCTGATCGAGTAATTGTTCGACTATGGAACCCTGCTCCAGATTCAGGCTCACCGTGAGACGATCCGGATGCCGGCTCTTATCATCGAAATCCAGAAATGAGATATTCGCCCCAACAGCGGTAGTTAAACTTAAGAATTCAAACAGGGCGCCCGGGCGATGGGGCAGGTATACGCAGAATTTTAAGAAACTCTGGGGTTTTATAGAACTCTGGAGATACCCGATCAACTCCAGATCCTTAATAATCCTGCTGTAGGATTTTTCTGATGCGGTAACTTCATAAAAAACGGTTCCGGGATCAATGCGACGATCAAACTGGATGCGATTGATATTGCCATCATACTGCTTGATAATCTCTGCAGCACGGTGCAGTGACCCGGGAATATCAGGCATATGAGCGATAAAAGAGAATTTCTTCACGGATAATCACCGATAATGTCAGTATAAATCTGCATTTACATCGATATAGGTTATGGTACGGATAACAGGAATTAAAATGAAGGTTAGGATTCAGATAAAAAATGAATATTATTGATTTTTTAAGTTCTTCGCCATACAAGGGCGATTGTACCAGATATTAAAAGACCGATAAGTACGGTAACCGGTGAAAGAGGAATTGAAGAGGGACTTTTTTGCAGGACCGGGGAGAGAGTAACCGGGGCTCCATCCCGGACGGTTATCTGAACCGAATAGGTTTGATAACCAGGAGATTTTATCTCAACCAGATGGTTTCCATAATTTAAATTGCCCAGATCAACGGGTGTCTTACCCATCATCACCGAATCAAGATATACCGAAGCCCCTGCCGGTGTTGATGCGATAGAAAGCGTTCCGCTTCCTGACTGAATACCCGGGACGTTCTGCGTTGTCGTAGTAGATGAGGGAATAGAATTTGTTATTGATGCTGTTGAATTATCCGGAGAAACTGCTATTGTTGTCTTTATTGATATCGGCGTTTGAGGAGGGAGAACCGAAAGGACCATCACGAGAGGACTTTTTAGGGAAGGATTGCTTATGGTGAGATAATATTGTCCCGGTTGCATGTCAATATGAAAACCATAGTTAAAATATCCGGATGCACTGACCGGTGGAGAATAGGTACGAAGAATATTACCGGAAGTGTCTGTTAAGTCAATCCGGACATAAGATGCCCCCCGTTCTACAAAACCAGTTAACGTTACATATTCATTAATTGTCGCAGGGTTAGGTGAAAGGTTTGCATAAAATTCTGGTTTTTTCATGTAAACAGAAGTTGTTGAGGAGGATTCTGGATGGGACAGATCTGCAGCAATGAGAGAATATCGGGTAGTCTGCATCTTTTCAACTCCTTTAATTGTCGAGGTGTACCATGCAAGTTTCCAGGTACCATCTGGATTCACACCTACGGGAGTGCCCGACCCCGGACTTCCATTGAGATCATAGATGGGAACTCCTTCAGATGGGAGACCCGGGCCAGTGATCCGGAGAAATGTAATATTTCCTATCGTGTTTATGCCATCAAGAATGATCGTGTCGCCAATGTAGCTTCCGCCAGATCCACGGTAAGCAATGGATACAGTTCCATTAACTCCTATTACAGGTTGGATAATACATATTGCTGCAATCAGCAGCACAAGAACTGAAAAAAATTTGTTAATTTGCATAATACTCATTTTCTAGCCTCTCATTAAAGAGAATATCATTTAAAAGAGATATATATTTTTGTTATCGTCAATCAATTGGCTCTTTATTCTATAATTACCTTATAACGAAAGTATATCTGTTTTACAGGGAAACGATGTATTCGAGGGATTTTGACAATGACCGACGTTGAGTTGGCAATAAAAAATGGAGAACTTCATCAAAAATCGACAATAGAGACGATACAGGGATCCTTTTCTTATGACGATACGGCCTATCATCTCCCCATATCCTATGCACTAACCGGCATACCTGTGCACGATCATACTTCAGCGCTGGATGTATTTTCCCGAACAAAGGAAAATTCCCTGGTTGCCTCGGAAATAATTCTTGCCAGAAATACCGCTCAAAAGGGCAGGGAAGAATCGCCTTATACCGGTTTTATTGCCGATACAATAATTCGAAAACTCGGGTATTCCCTTGTTGATGGCAGTATCCTTGGTTTAGCCCTTATCGTGGGCACACCCCAGAGTGCCGGAACTGCTGCAGCTATTTGCCGCGAACTCCAGGAAAAATATATGCTCACCTTCCTTGCCGGCGCGGTGGTACCAACCTTATCTTCAGCCGGAGTTAAACTGGGTCTCGAGTATCGTCTTATCCCGCTCGGTTCAGATGCGTTACATGGTGTTCACTTCGTTGATATCATTGCACGTGTAGCCATGATGTTTGGAGGAGTCATTCCAGGGGATATGCATCGGTTGCTGACCTATGCAGCAGAACGGGCAAAAGCTATGGTTATCGTACTTCCCGGAATTTCTGACGAAGAAGTTGCACTTGTCGATGGCATGCGGGTACTTGGCTTTCCGATCCTGACACTGGGAGATTATTCGGGAGGGGAGTGGATCACAACCACACCCGAAGATATTGTCCGGACTGGTATGGAATTAAAGGGGATCCGCGTCAACGTAACCGCAATTCCGATCCCCATGGGTTGCTCACCTGCTTTTGAAGGAAAGAGCATCCGGAAAGAAGAGATGTTCGTAGAGTTTGGTGGCGGCAGGTCGCCTGCATTTGAACTGCTGCGGATGAAAAATGTCGGGGAGATTAAAGATGGTCAGGTGACCGTCGTTGGTCCCGAGATCGATTCCATGACAGAAGGGTCAGCGAACCCGCTGGCCATCATCATTGACGTAGCCGGTAAAAC
>JBAZQT010000023.1:0-41930 GCA_041645055.1 Methanoregula sp.
AGAGCACGCCGGCTTTCATCGTCGTGTTATCGAGTAATCACGTCTCGCCGGCGCAAGCTGCCGAAGCAGTTCTTTGAGCTGCGCATCCGTGATTTTGTTCTTGAGTCTCCCGCTCTGGGCGAGAGACACCAGCTGCTGTTCAACCGAAGCAGCAAACTCCGGCTTGGTCAGCTTGATGGTGTTTAATCGTTCCCGGGCATCCGCCTCGAGAACCTGCATGAGGAGCATCTGTATCTGAGACTTTTGCTTCTGCTGGCGTTCAAGCTCTTCCTGCATACCCTGCTGATCGCCAGCCTGCTGCTGCAGTTGTGCCATTCGCCGTTTGCGAAGTTCACTCAGTTCGTCGTCTCCCATAACTACACCTCACTTGGGGGCTTCTGACTTGTCGGCTTTCTTGGCTTTCGGTGCTTTCTTGGCACCTTCTGCGCCTTCAACCGCAACCTTTGCCTTTCCACCCTTCTTTACATCAGCCTTCTTGGGCTCTTCGACTACCGGTACGACACGCTTTGGAACCGGTGCCGGAGGAGTAATCTTTACTTCCTGCGACAGGTTGTCAAGGAATGACATCCCGGCGGGGGATACTTTACGGCCGGTCTTGTCGTGGATGATCAAACCTGCTGCTTCCAGCTGCTGGAGAGATTTTCTCAGGATTGATCCACTACCCTTGCGGAACGCATTCGGGCGTGATCCACGGTTCTTCTTACCACCGTAAAAGCTTCGCATCCTCTCGACGCCCAGGGGGCCATCGACATAGACGCGTCTCAACACTGCTGCTGCCCGGGTGAACCACCAGTCGGGATCCTCAGGCGGCATTTCTTTGTGTACCCCGGTCTTTGCAAAAGCAGCCCATGCCGGCGGGACAATTTCCTTCCGCTTCTTGAGCTCCTCAGCGACCCTGCGAATAATATGGTCGGCGGGGACATCGTATACTGTTGTCATCTAGAGACCTCACTGTTGAATATTAATAACAGTCTTTACTTATTTGTGGAGAAGGGTTTTATACATTTCCGAAGAGGCGGTCTGCCATATTCGAAGAAAAACGGATTTATTTTTTTATGCTTACTTTTTTATCGGCAAGCACCATCGTCCGTCCCCGGGTTTCTACCAGTTTCGCACGCGCCTGAAGGGCAATGGCTTTCGGATCGACTTCCACGGACTGGAGCCATTTAACTTTGATCATCTTTCGAGTCTTGAGCTGGGAGACGATCTCTTCGATCATTGTCTCGGTACAGCCCTGTTTGCCAATCCATACAGTTGGCTTTAAATCCTGCATCAGTTTATTCGCTTCTTCCGACATGAGGTTTCACCACACGATATCGTGTATGTTTATTGCAGGAGCCACAGGTGACCACGACATTGCCACGGTGCACCCGCACCCGCATATTGCTTCCCGGTACGAGGTAGGTATTGCAGTGATGGCAGTACTGGCGGCGCAATTCCCGCGGGATCCGGATCCGCTGGCGCATGGCAATCCTGCGCGCGAGCTCTACATAACGGTTGCTTAAATCCGGAAACTCCGCAAAAGCGAGCCGTGCCTGTTCAAACAGGACTTCAATACGCTCCCGTGCAATCTGCTTTGTTGCAGGGTTTTTGGATCGCTCCTTCATTGCCTCGTCACTTGGCTCCCGGTTGTGGTATAGTATAGGAGTCCTGGGTAATAATGGGCAGGGTTTGGGAAACAGAAGACGAAAACCTGAAGTCTTACTCAAGGATCACTATGAAAAAGGGAGGGTATCGATTGTCTCATTGAGTCTTTTTTATTATATAGTAAATAATTCCGATAACAAGCACAGCGACAAATAATGTCCAGATTGCCAGCCAGAGATTAAGGGTTATCCCGAAGAAATTTACACAAGGTTCTCCGCATCCGGTTGTGGAACTGGCTGAACATGCATAGCAACAACACTGCTGAGTGGCAGTGCAGTTAGACGTTGTAGTTACGGTCGGGGTTACGGTTGTTGTTGTTGAAGTAGTTGTAATGGTCGTTGTAACTATTGTTGTCACGTTAGTTGCCGGGGTCGTAACTATCGTCGTGATGTTGGCTATTGGAGTCTGATTAGGCATGAGCCGCCACACGTCATTAGAAAAGCCACAACCCCCCATCAGTATGATGTTTCCATCATGTGTCGCCACCGTACTGTGACCGTATCGTCCAAACCACTCGGCATTTAAATTCGCCGGTGTCCACATTGCACCTTTATTCGTAGACTGCCATACGTCATTCTTTAGGATGCCGCTGCTGTCGACACCCCCCATCAGTACGATACTGCCATCCGGTGTAGCAACGCTGCTCTGTTCAGATCGTGCCGACCAACCGGCATTCGCAGCCTGTGGCGTCCAGGTAGCACCATTATTTGGTAATCGCCACACGTCATTCAAGCGCCCGCCGTTGGAGGCACCGTTGTCGGAACCGCCCATAAGCACAATGCTGCCGTCAGGCATCACTACACTTTTCGGACTGTAGCGTATCGACCACTCGGCATTTTGAGTCACCGGTGTCCACGTTGCACCATTATTCGTCGATTGCCATACGTCATTTTTGAAATAGTTTATGTCGCTCCCACCCATCAATATGATGCTGGCGTCAAGCATTGTGTAAGGAATTACTACACTGCTGTGAGTGCCTCTTGGCGACCACCCGGCACTTGAGTTAACCTGTGTCCACGTTGCACCGAAATCAGTCGACCGCCACACGTCATTCAAGCGCCCGCCGCTGTTCGCGTTGCTCATACCACCCATAAGTACGATGCTCCCATCAGGCATAGCAACGCTGCTCTGCGTGTATCTAGCCACCCACCCGGCACTTGCATTCTTCTGTGTCCATGTTGCACCGAGATCAGTCGACCGCCACACATCATTTTTAAGTCCATCGCTGCTCATACCGCCCATCAGCACGATGCTGTCATCGGGCATAATTACACTACTAAACTCGCATCTTGGCGTCCACCCGGCACTCGCGTTTACCAACGTCCAGTGCCCTGAATAATCATTGAAGATCGCGGATACGGGCACAATTAGTAAGATACTTAGCAAAAAAACAACACAAATCGACAACACTGTTGTTCGATTATACACAGTTCTGGGTTTAAAATACTTATTTTCACGCATACAACTACCCTCTTGAAAACTCAGTCAGAATAAACACAAACCACACAGCTATTAACAAATCGAACAGGAAACAGTGAAGTAATGGGCACAACTACCAAACCCCATTTTTCTTTTCTCATTTCGAAACCACCGTACACAAATTACTTCGAACGCAGTTGTTCCTGCGTTCTCCTCCTAAGCGTATTGAATGATTTCTCACAAATTATACTGGCTCAGGATAGTATGGCTTTTATTTAAATGTACTATAAAAAGATTTTGATATCATTCTGATAAAATCCGGAACGTATGCAAGAAATAATTTGAGATTATTTTGACAATCGATAAAAAAAAATTCTAAAAGAAGTGAGAATTGGTAATCACTCAATACTTTGTATCCGGACCTTCCGGCCCTCAATCACAAGCCGATCCTCACAGAACAAACGAATAGCTTCCGGAAACGCGACATGTTCCTGGGCAAGGATCCGTTCTGCCAGCGCATCTTCATCATCCGTTTCCAGCACCGGTACGCATTTCTGGAGAATAATGGGACCCCCGTCAAGGCTCTCATCCACGAAATGCACCGTGCATCCTGCCAGTTTCACCCCGTACTGCACAGCCTGACGCTGGGCATGGAGACCCGTAAAAGAGGGCAGGAGAGCAGGATGGATATTGATCATCTTCCCCGGAAACGCTTTCACAATTGATGAGCCGAGGATGCGCATGTAACCGGCAAGCACAAAGAGATCCACATCTGCTTCCTGCATGGAGGAGAGGAGGGCGCGTTCGTAATCTTCACGTGAGGGAAACTGAGAATAATCGATAATCCTGCAGGGAACGCCGGCCTTCTTTGCCCGTTCGAGAGCATAGGCTTTCGGATTGTCAGTGATCAGCGCTGCGCATTCAGCAGGGACCGTTCCGTTCCGGATAGCATCGATGACTGCCTGAAAATTTGAACCCCTGCCCGATGCAACAACTGCAATCCGTTTCTTCATCATCTTCCTCGCGTAAGGAGTGTTTGTACCTTAATTACTCTTTGTGATTAGTATCCACGAGCTTGGGATGAATTACAATCTTCACCTTTACAATCCTGCGGCCGTGCATCTGCATGACCACAAGCGTGACACCATTGCCGATCGCAATATCCACCTTCTCACCGGGATGCTTCGGAAGATGGCCGAGCCGATCGATGATAAGTCCCCCAATCGTCTCGTAGGATTCATCGGTCGGGAGAGCAAGACCCATCCGTTCGTTGATATCCTCAACCCATGTCTGGGCATCGACAACAAAGACACCCGGTGAAAGTTCCTGCACTTCGGGTTCTTCCTTGTCGAACTCATCCATGATATCGCCGACAAGTTCTTCTAAGATATCCTCGACTGTGACGATCCCGACAAAACTGCTGTACTCATCGATAACGACTGCCATCTGCACCCGGTGTACCTGCAATTCCTTTAACAGGTCATCGATCTTCTGGGTTTCCGGTACGAACATCGGGTCGTACATCACTTCTTTTATGGCAGAGTCCTTGCGCCGGGAAACCATCGCAGAGAAGACATCCTTGACATTTAAGATACCGGTAATATTATCGATCTGGTCGTGGTAGACAGGAATACGTGAGAACCCGGTGTCATTGAAGATCTTGATCGCCTCTTCAAAACTGACCGTATCTTCCATAAGAATGACATCGATTCTCGGGGTCATGATCTCCCGGGCGGTGGTATCTGCAAACTCGAGTACCGAGTAGAGCATGTCCTGTTCGCCCTGTTCGATTGTGCCCTCTTCCTTACCTACATCAATCCATTCCTTGATCTCCTCTTCTGTAATAACCGGTTCTCCAACATCCTTGCCGATACCTAAGCTTGGGCTGACCCGTTCGACAAGCCAGATAACTGGGGATAAAAGACGGGAAAGGAAGAGAATAATGGGTGCAACGGTGAGGGCAAAGGAGTCCGAGGCCCGCGCTGCATAGATCTTAGGGCCGATCTCACCAAACACGAGAAGCACTATCACGACAAAACCGGTGGCAATCCCAACACCAAAATCACCAAACCTCTGGATCGCGATCGCCGTTGCAATTGATGCCGCTGCGATATTGACTATATTATTACCGATGAGGATGGTGATGAGCAGATGTTCCGGGGACTCTTTCAGCGTCGCAATGGCTTTTGAGCCGGGTCGTCCTTCATTGACCAGCGTCCGCACTTTTGCCCGGTGAATTGAGATAAGCGCGACTTCCGAACTGGAAAAAAACGCGGAGAGGAGAACGCATATAATGAAGAGCAGGATCTCCAAAGCGTCCTGGATCATTGTATTTCACATCGTGCGGTTGCACGCAGCATTTGCCCATTCATAAATGAAATTTCACTACTATATTCGGGGGTGAATTTTATAAACCCAGCGCTTATTCCATGCATTCCCGCATAAATGTGCAATCCCGGGCAAGTACCGCAATCTTTTCTTCTGCGGTTAACATGCAATCCAAGTTGAGGTCCTCAATCTCAAGCGTGAGACACCCACCATACCGGTGATCCTTTAAGCATTCCATAACCCGTACCATGGAAGCATGACGATCAAGCGGGAAATGCGCCTTGCCATGATCGAAGCGGCTTATGTGCACATTGACCAGACGGTCATGGCAGAGTTCGATATACCGGATTACCTCATCTTCAGATTTGGAAAATGCATGCGCCACATCAAGGGTGAAAAATAACCATGGTTCTTCGTCAAGAAGCGTGCGCATTCGCTCCGGGGTGCAGAGCAGCGAGTTGACGATCGGCTCCATGTTCTCCATAGCGATTTTGACATGACTGTCTCTCGCAGTTTCCCGCAGGACGGAAATATAATGATTGAAACGGACAAAATCTGCGTCACTGGGAGGGCGCTTTGCGGTACGCCTGCCGGGATGGACCGTAAGTATGGGGGCACCGAGTTGTTCAGCGATCCTTAAGGATCTGACGGCATACTCAATCGATATATCGGCCACCTCCGGGTTGATGGAGCAGGGATTTAAGTCAAGAATAGGGGAATGCACGGTCAGGGTAGCAAGTTCCGGATGGATCTTTTTGCATGCGATCACCTCATCCACCGGAAGGTCGCGGAGCCAGAAATGCGGGGTCTCTAACCAGAACTCCATTGCGTCCAGGCCCGTGCGGGAAACAGAAGAAAATATTTCCGGAATCGTGTACTCGTGAAAGAACATGCTGGCAACAGAGTACGAGACCATGGTAGTACTAATTGATATGCGGTTTTTGCCTAATAGTTGTTGATGGACTGGTTCAACAAGCCCGATGAATCCCCCTGGGGGAAAACAGCACCCCTGCAGGTGTCGGAGCTTTCTGCCATTATCGAAGGGCTCCTTGACGATGCACGATTACAGGGAGTCTGGGTACGAGGCGAAGTCACCAACTATACCCATCATTCACGGGGCCACCGCTACTTTTCCCTCTCAGAAAAAGGAGATGGCAGTACTGCGGCGGTCATCAAATGCGTGATGTGGCGCTCCGATGCCGAACGCCTCTCATTTTCTCCCGCAGAAGGCATGGAAGTGATTGTCTCTGGAACCGTCAGGTTGTATGCACCGCATGGTTCGTACCAGCTGCAGGTAAAAGAGATGAAAAAAGCCGGTCTCGGCGAAAAGTACCTTCTTGTCGAACAATGGAAAAAAGAACTCGCTGCCGAGGGTTGTTTTGCTTCAGACAGGAAACGCCCCCTCCCGGTATTTCCCGAAAAAGTTGGGGTAGTTACTTCAGAAACCGGAGCTGTTATCCATGATATCACGACAGTCATCACCCGGCGTTACCCGACAGAGATCATTATCTCACCTACGGCAGTACAGGGAGAAGGTGCCCATCGCGAAATTGCGCACGCAATCCGGCGTGTTGGGGAGCTTGTGGATGTGGTTATTGTTGCCCGGGGCGGCGGCAGCTTTGAAGATCTCTTCGAGTTCAATCATCCGGATGTCGTGCGGGCAATTGCCGCATGTCCGGTTCCTGTGGTAAGTGCTATCGGCCATGAAGTGGACGTGACATTAGCCGATCTTGCAGCAGACCTGCGGGCACCCACACCGTCTGCTGCTGCCGAACTGGTAGTACCTGATCGCATCGTGCTGCTTGTGCAGCTCAGTGAACTAAGATCCCTGATGACCGCATCGTTGCAGGGGCGGATTGCATGGGCAAAAGAGGAACTTATCGGCATGCGTGACCGGTTGCGCCCCGAGCGGTTTTTACGCAGGATCGAAGAACAAAAAACCACTACCGCGGATCTTGCTGACCGACTCGAACGGGCATGTGTCACCCGGATAGAACGCGAACGTCTGCTGCTTGCAGAATTAAAAACAGCTCTCGATAGCCGGAGCCCGCTTGCCGTGCTTGCCAGGGGATATTGTGTTGCAGAGAAAAATGGATTAATTGTAAAAAGTGTTGACGGGTTAACACAAAACGATCGGATGAAAATCCGGTTTTACGATGGAAAAGCCGATGTAGTCGTGGAGCGTGTGGATCATGAAAGAAACCTATGAGACAAAAACGGAACAACTGAGACAGATCATTGAAAAGATCGAAGACGGAAAGACGGGTCTTGACGAGAGTATGCGACTGTATGAACAGGGTGCAGTGCTGGTAAAGCAGTGCGAGACCATGCTTGCCGAAGCAGAAGTGAAGATCACTACCCTCAGCCGGGACGCGTAGCCGTCAGGGTTACGACCATCTTTTTTTCTGCGATCAGGTTTTTGATCAGTTCATCAGGTAGCGTAGCTGCGACATGATCGGACAGGATGCCAATCGTTCGCCCGCAGACAAATGTGCTCCTGCGCCAGACCATGTCGGAGGGATGGTCGAGGGTGAACTGCGACGAACCCTGTGAATGGATCTCCACTTCAGCCTCCCCGCACCGGAGCCGGGTAAGAAGGCGCGCATCATCGTGGGAGAGCACGAGCTTGAATGCTGATGAGAGCCCGGCACATCCTTTGTCTGCAGCGATACCGACTATACAGTTGCCGGTGCTCGTCAGGTGCGGCTCGACAGTTACTTCAAAGGTTGTCGGATGTGTGCCGGACACCAGCGGATGACCCCGGCAATGAATAATTTCCTGTGCCTCCATGCTTTATCATGTGAGGGTTGCCATTCATATTCAATGTTTATTACCGCCCATTGCCCGGATTGCGGGGATGAGACCGAACACGAAGTAGTAGCCGAATCCCGCGATCAGCTGGTCCGCTGTACAACCTGCGGTCACCATCAGCGGATCGCAAAGGAAAAAGAGCCACAGTCCCTGCTCGTCAAGACAATCATCTCCCGTGAAGGTACCTCGCTAGTCGGTGCCATTGAACTCGCTGAAGACGATGAAGTAAGTGTCGAAGAACACCTTGTTGCAGAATGCGGAGATGATGCATTCGGCGTTCAGGTCGCCTCCATTGAACTGGCAGGGGACAAACGTGTGCAACGGGCAAAGGCAAAGGATATCCTGACCATATGGACCAGGGCCATCGAGCAGGTGGTAGTCAAGATCTCCATCCATGATGGCAGGAAGACCATTCCGGTATACATGCCCTGTGAAGGTGAGCAGGAATTTACCGTAGGAGAGAAGTATGTGGTCTCCGGCAAGCGCTTCCAGATCTCGCACCTCAAACTCCGGGACGGACCCCTGATGCGAAAAGAAGGGTGGAAGACCGTTGCTCACCGTATCAAACGTATCTACGGTGTCCGGACATAATTTTTTTCTTTTTTCCTTTACCGCATCCGAGCTGGTTAATACGAAGATAACCAATATTTTAAGCAATGCGCTGCACGACGCTTGCCAGCGGGAGCAAAGGCAACTGCTTTTTTATTGAGGGATCAAGTGGGGCACTGCTCATAGATGCTGGACTGAGCGCCAAAGAGACACTTGCCCGCATCACTGCTGCCGGGCTCGATGCCGGGCTGATCAGTGCGGTGCTGGTCACTCACGAGCATGGCGATCATATCCGGGGATTGGAAGTGCTCATGAAAAAACTCAATATCCCGGCGTATGCAACGGAAGGAACACTGCATGATTTCCTGCACAACCGGCGCACATCAGATAAGCCAATCGACTGCCGGGTATGCAGGCATGATGAAGAATTCGCCGTGGGGGATTTTTCAATCGAACCGTTTGCCACATCGCATGATGCCACTGAACCCTGCGGTTTTGTCATACGGGAAAACGGACTGCGTATCGGCTACTGTACCGATACCGGTATACTCACTCCCCCTATGCTGGAAAAACTCAGGCGCTGCGATGGCATTGTGCTTGAGAGCAATCACTGTCCGGATATGCTCACCAACGGGCCGTACCCTGAATATTTAAAAAAGAGGATCCGCTCAAAGCGGGGGCATCTCTCCAACCCGGACGCCGCTTCCGGCCTGCGAGCGCTGGGAAAAAATGTCCCGCATGTTATCCTCGCACATTTAAGTGAAACCAACAATACACCCGAGCGGGTGACTGCCAGTGCCCGTGAGGGGCTTGGTCTCTTCTACGATGAAATGAACGTAATTGTCGCAACCCAGTGCGGTACGACCAAACCCTGCCCGCAACATTTGTCGTTGTAATAAATAACAACAAAAAATTATTTGAATGCTGTATCGAGCGCTTCTCCGAGTTCCTTAAATCCGTACGGTTTGACGATCACTGCGGCATACCCGAATGAGCGGTAGTCCACGATCATCGGATTAGTGGAATACCCGCTGGATATAATCCCCTTTACCGCTGAATCAAGGGCTACGAGTTTGGGCAGGGTCTCATGCGCACCCATCCCCCCGGGGATTGTAATATCAAGAATGGCCGCATCAAACGGGGTTCCCGCATTCAGGGCATTTTTGAATATTCCAATGGCAGATTCCCCATCATGGGCAATTTCAACTTCATATCCCAGGAATTTGAGCATCTCCCCGGTTGCAGATAGGATGGCCTCTTCATCATCCATTAAAAGTATCTTTTTTTGTGCGGGTTCTTTCTTTTTTACCGGAGATACCGTTTTCGGGACCGGTTTTTTACTGGGGGGTGCGAACCGTGCCGGCAGGTGCAGGATTATCTCTGTGCCGGTTTCTGTGCCTGACTTTATATCAAGCACCCCACCAGACTTTTTTATCATCGATTCAGCAACGGAAAGATCAAGGGCGAAGGCAAGGGATGAACCAGGCTTGAAGATATCTTCAAGTGCTTCATGCGGGATGACCAGTTTTGGCGCCACTAATGAAATCCGGATATAATCACCCGACCGTGCTGCCCGTACTTCTGTGGTACCGGCAAGAATGTTTCTGGCTGACACATGGATTGTTCCACCCTCTGCCATGGAACTATCGAGAAAAAGAAAGAGATCATTGAGCATCAGGCGCACAAGATCCTCATCAAGCGGTACACCCCAGAGATCTGCGGGAATCACAAACTCGCAGTTCACGTTTGTCCCCCGCACAGAGAAGGTGCCCACATCCTTAACGAGATCCACCAGATCCGTAGATTTTCCCCCGGGCGTCTCCCCACCGGAGAAAGTTAAGAGCTGCTCAGATAACTCACGTGCCCTCATCAGGCTGTCTTCGGCACGATTCAGGCGTCCAAACCCATTGCCTGCTTCATCCAACTCCATCTTTGCCAGCTGGATATTTGCAAGCACAGACGAGAGAATGTTATTGAAATCATGGGCTACACCCCGCACCATTAAGTTGAGCGACTCCAGTTTTTGGGTACGTATTGCCTCGTACTCCTTTTTCCTGCTCTCTGTTGCATTTCTGAAGGTGAGAACAATTCCCACCCGTTCACCGTCAGTGTCAAGAATGGGTTCGGCATAGCTTACAAATACCGGGGCATCCCCGTTTTTTAATTGGACCTGGATATTTCCCAGTGGCTCTCCGGCTGTGCCGGAAGAAACTATTGATTTTAAGGATGCATCCAGCCGTTTGGCAACCGAAGCATCAGTGCTTAAAAATATTTCGCTAATACCTGTGCCGATTGCGTCATCTTCTGTCAAGCCTAGTTGCTGCAGGGCGGCTTCGTTGATTAAGACGACCTTAAGATCCGTATCCGCCGTGATTACCCCTTCTTCGATGCTGATCGGGATCTCCTTTTCATCATGAAGATTGATATCCAGTGAATCGGTGGCGAGTTTGCGTTCTGTCAGTTCTATGAAGTGCAGGAGCCGGTGCAGGTGTGCATTCGTCTTTTTAAGCTCTGCGGTGCGTCGTGCGATAACCGCTTCGACATGGGAGCGATAATTTTTTAGTTCATCTTCAGCCTTTCGGATCTTTTGCTCCGCTTCCTGCCGGTACCGTGCGGTTTCCAGTGCTATACGGAGTTCCCGTTCATCAAAAGGTTTCGAGATATAACCGTATCGTGGGTGCTTTGCCTTTGCATGTTTCGCTTCCTCTTCAGAGGATACGATAAAAATTACCGGACTAATCAGTTTTGCCGGGATCCGGTCTGCTATGGCAATTCCATCCTGGCATTCGGGTATCGACAGATCAATGAGTACAATCGTAGGGTGCCCGGATACCTCATTCTTCACCGCATCTTCACAACGGGATACTGTGGCTGCAATCGTATACCCATTCTTTTTTAGCAGGGTGGAAAGTTCGATTGCCGGTGCGGGATTATCAACAACAATTATCACGTGAGGTTTTGTCATAAGCACTCGCCTTCCCATGTCCTCTCCTTTGTTTGAACGCACATTCCTGATCCGTGTTTCATCGTCTGCATCCTTTACTAATCCTTGATCTTCAGCAGTTTCATGCAATACTTGTCGATCGAGTCGATCATCGCTCTCTTTGCCTGTTTGACTTTCTTTTCATCTTCAGACAGGAAGTCATGCGCTACATACTCAAGCAGGGTTACATAGTAGTGCTTAGGACCGATCTTCACTTTGATCTCATCAAGACAGGCCATCGCCTCATACTGTTTGCCACACATCAGTTCAAACGCAAAATCGAGGAGCGCAATGGCTTTCTCTGGCATATTCTTGATGAGCGCCAGCTTCCGGAAGCGGTAGTAGGTCTCGACCTTTGTGGTAATCACCGAGAGTTTCATGCCGTAATAGATGGGTTCGAGATTATCCGGATACTGCTGGCTCATCTGCCTGATTATTCCCGAGACACCCCCGGCATCGCGCTGTTCGAGTTTGAGTTTGTACAATTCCCGCAGGAAATAAATATCATTCGGGAATCGCTTGATACCAATGCCGAGCAGTTCTTCCCTTATATCGTTCTTACGGTCACGGGTGGCCTTCTCAAGACCGATCCTGATGAGATCCCGTTCAGTCGGGTACCATTCAATGGCCTGCTTTATCATGAACCAGAAAAACTTGTTGATGTTGGGATCGTCAGCTATTTCGAGTTCCTTAAGACGGTTTACTGGGGGATTTATGCGGATTAATTCAATCATCTGTTCGCGGGCAGCGAGCCCCATATGGTTGGGGCAGCGGGTGGATTGGTTAAATTCCGCAGATTTATCTCCCCAGACTTTAGTTGCGAGGTTTATCTCTTCGGCGGGGCAATCCGTTTCATCCGAACTGGATCCCTGCCGGGTGGACAGGACAAAATAACAATAGGCTATAGAAGGGCAGATGATCGCATCTACCCCCTGATGGGGTTTGAGCTGCTCGATCGCCTCGGAATATTTCCCGGTATTGATCATCTTCAAACCGAACAGGATATCATAAAGAGTCCGTCCCTTCACTTTTCGCTTGTATCGTATGGCATTTTCAAACAGTTTCTCGACAAAAGACTTCTCTGTTGATCTTTTACTGGCATTGAGTACCCTGGCAGTAATTATATCGATGAATTTGTCATAGAGATCGTCATTGATACCCGGCAGGCTCTTTTCTAATGTTGCGGTAATGTGACTGTAAAAAAGAGGGATATTGGCATCAATTTTATCGATATTGGTTTCAATATAATCCAAAAAATCTTTTTTTAAATGGTCGAGCTTAATCCTGATAATCGCATCAGGCTGCCACTCTTGAACCATGAACGTACATCACGTTAGAGTGTTATTAAATTTGTTAATAAACCCTGATGCGTACCGCCATTTTGGGGGGTTTAAAAAATAAACCGATCAGGACCCGTTCTTTGCCGATACCCGCTGGTCGTAGATACGGATAGCCCGGAGAAGATCGATCTTACGGAACAAGGGCCAGTATGGTGCACAGAAATAGACTGCCGATTCGTGACCGCTTGCAAGCCATGGCAGGAAGTTTGAGGTCCGGTATTCATTCCCGGTCCGGATGATGAGGTCTACCGGAGGTATTCCTTTTCCGGCATGAAGGTGCTGCTCAACGGTATGGACATCGATGGTATCCGGGTTGATCGTGTTATTGTTTACTTCTGCAAGAATTTCACGGGCAGCAAGAACGATCTCGTTTCTCCCACCATAGGCAAGCGCTATATTCAGGTTAAAACCGGTATAATTTTTCGTAGCCTCTTCAGCGTTATCGATTGCCTCCTGGAGATCATCAGGAAGCAGGGAACGATCACCTACCATCTGGACGCGAATCTTGTATTTCTCAACACGCTCATCGGTGAGCACGCTGATGAACTTCTCCTTAAAAAGGGCAAAGAGATTTCCAACTTCATCCTGTTTTCTTGAGAAGTTCTCAGTTGAGAATGTATAGAGAGTGATATGACTGATGCCGAGTTCGTGTGCCCAGTCCAGCATCTCTTCAGTTTTGTCCGCACCTGCCCGGTGTCCGCTTGCTGTATCCACGCCAAGGAGTTTCGCATAACGCCGGTTACCATCCTGGATGATCGCGATATGGCTGGGGATATTCCGGCACTGCATTTTGAGATATCGTTCGTACAGGGGATCGATGATCGAACGAAGAATCATAAGGGGGTCACCTCGACTATCATGCCATTGTTGGGGTATCGTTCGATGACAAACTTCTCGCCTTTCATCTCATCGGCAAATTTTGTGAGCAGCCACCAGGCCATCTCAATCCGGTCACCGCAGTCCAGGAAGCTGTCCAGTTCGCACTTATCCTTGCAGAGCAAAAGACAGGAATTTTTGTCGGATTCTGATGGTTTTATGACACCGTACACGATTGTTCCGTCATCGGTGATCTCATCAAATGGACGGGCAGTGTTCTGTGCGATCCGTTTTAAGCGTTCCCGCAGCTGCACAGAGTCCTTGAATGCAGATGAACACCAGTGCACCTTGTCGTGCCGGCAGAGTTCTTCTGCCCACCCTTTTGCTCCTTCAATGGCGTTGTGCAGCTCATCGGCGAGTTCGTATCCCCGCTCCCGCATCTGGTACGCGTTTGACTCCCCCCATTCCAGTTCATTGATGTTGAGGAAATCAAGGTATGGCAGGGCAGGGATGAGATGATGCAACCCGGGTAATGCAGGGACTTCGATACCGATATCAAACTCCATCTCTTTGGCCCGTTTTGCCGACCGGAGAAAATCCGATTCAAGGATCTTCTCCCAGCATTCATGCGGGGGGTGGAGCCGGATCTCATCGACAAGTCCCTGCATCTCTCCCAGTTCTATATCGCTCGGGGCCTTTGCGGTATAGAGATGAATCTGGTGTTCAGTGCCGAAATGCTCTTTGAGCAGCTGGCAATATGCAGTCACCTTCTCAAGGACAAGCAGCGGTTCTCCGCCGGTGATACCGGTACCCAGTGCACTCATGCTCTCCGCCATCTCGATAATCTGGGCGGGAATATCTACGGGGAGTTCGTTTGCGTATACGGTGTCGGTCCCTTTCCGCTCTGAAGATAGGGGGCAGTACCAGCAGGTGCGGTGGCACCGTCCCGTAACAAAGAGCACCATCTTTGCGCCCTGGTGACAGAGAACACAGCCTTTTGAGAGAGTCATAATAGTGAAATGGGATTCCTGTCTGGGGTTAGGAATTTCTTATAATAATTGGATACCATTCGTGCTTTCTGTTAATATATACTTACAATATGTGCAAAAAAATTTGTGTCGATTCCGGTTTGATCAGGAGGTCATAACAAAATTATGCCTGTTCGTTTTTAGCTGCCATCCCTTCATTAAGAATCCTGTTGGGCATATACGATCCATCAGACAATAACATCCTCATGGAATCCAAAGTGCGTTGTTGAAGAATCTGTATTCGGATTGTGCCCCATTAGCATCTTTGCATTTTGAGAAGGAACATCCATGGGAAATATCAACCGATGGGACGTTGGCTTTCTCCGGAGAACATTTAAATAAAGTCTCCCACAACCAACAGGTACAGAAAATGATCGATAATCATACCGAAGTGGCATTGTCTGAAGTTATTGGATTTGTGCTGATCCTTGCTCTCATCACGACCGCGTTATCTCTCTACCTGGTTTACGGGGTCCCTGCCCAGGGACGGGAGAACGAGATCATTCACATGGGTGTAGTAAAGGATCAGTTTGTCGAGTATAAGGTTGGGCTTGACTCGCTTTTTACCAATAATCTGGTTGGGACAACCACGAGCAACACATTCTCCCTTGGGACCGGCGGGGGATATACGCAGGGAGCAAACAGCATTATTCCCATCATGAGCCCCGTGAGTTCCGGGGGCATATTTATGATCAACCGGAGGACAACGCTTCCTGAAACCCTTTCAATAACATCAAATTCTTACATTACGGGTACGGGAAGTTTTTCGGTACCTCTTCCAGCACAGGCCAATTTTACGCCAAACCATGTGTATGTCAATATTTCAATCCCATCATCAACCACTATTAACAGCACGGGCAATTACGGTTTAACGGTGAATACCTCAAAATGGATTGCAACGGTAAATCTCACGCCGAAAATAACGTATTATACTGACTATATACCCCTGTATCGAACAAATCCGTGTCCAATAACGCCCAATGGCACGGGAATTTTAATGCGTCTCGTCGATACTGGAGAAGCAACGGGGTGTCTCTTACCCGTGAACCAATCTAAATATACAGGAACGGATCTCACCATCAGCATTACCAAGGGCAACATTATTACAATGCAGAACTTCCCTGTATACCCCAATGTCGTTTCAGGCAGGCTGTACACGATCGATCTTATGGACACTTCATACGGGCTTAATCCGGTAACTCTTCCCGGCGATAACATCGGGCTCGTGATTGACCAACCACTGGGATCTGTCACAGGGACCGGGAACATCACCTATGACTTTGGGGAACAGCCGTCTTATACAAATCCACCTATCTCCCTTGGGGCAATAGAGTACCGTGCAGACAACAATTACTGGATCCCCCAGACGTATTATTACCAGATGGGGGGCGTGTTCCTCACCCAGTCTGATGGAAGTACCACGTATAAACTTCCTCCGGAAATATCTTTTACCTATGACCAAACGTCCAAAATATCGACGGTGAACATCAATGCACTCGCCATTACTAATCCATCCGGGGGCAGTGTTGTCGGGGGTAACAGCCCCGTCCAGATCAAAACAACCCTTATGAGCAATAATGCTCTGCCCTATGCAGTAGGAACTGCCAACACCAGATCGATTCGTATCGGTATCAATACCGAAGACGATCAAGCGCGGTTGATGTGGAAGAATTATCTAAATTACACTGCAAGGGCTGCCAACCTCCCTAATACCGTGACAGGAAATACCACAACCGAGAGTTATATTATCATCAATGGAACTTCTCTTTCCGAAACGGGAGAGACGTATGATATCAATGTGATTGCAAAGAACGCAACGTACTCAGCAATGGTGTATGGCGTGGGTTGATCGTGCGGTGAGAAGAACAGAAAACGAAACCGGTGTTTCGGAGATGATGGGTGCATTAGTATTGATATCGGTGATAGCAGCGGCTATCGGTATCGTTGGTGTTGGGGTCTTATCCCAACCGCCCCCCCAGAAGATCCCTGCCGTCAGTGTCGACATCACGGCGATAGGAAATAATGTCTATATCCGGCATGAAGGGGGGGATCCACTCCCGAAAAGTGATTTTAATATTACCTTAGATGGCGTTGATAAGACCGATTCATTCTCCGTTTTAAATGGTCCGGCTGGCTGGTCAACATGGACACCGGGAGAAACGCTCTATTATAGTGTGCCTTCTGGCCAGAGTGTCCCTGCCTTGGTACAGATCATATATAATTCGGGAACCCGTACATCCCTTGGGATATATTCCCCTAAAATTATTACCATACCATAAGCACAAACGGTGAATGCCGGGAATTCTATCTATACCAACATAATCTGGAACATCAGGTATCTTGACCGGGTTACTCCTCTCATTGGGAGCAGACCGTATTTTTTCCTGATAAAGCCCCGCTCTGGCATGTTCTTTTGCTTAACACTACATTACGAGTATTTTTTTAACAGTAACGTTTTTTTTCAACCGTCTTCCGGGTCTTTGAGATTTTTTAAGAGAGTCGTATATTATTATTGTTTTGTCCAGCCGTTTTCATATCGTCAGAAATCAGGGGGTAATTAATGTGCAGCACGGTTTACCTTATCAGATACTCTAATATGATATCAGATACACTAACAATGCTAGTAGTCTTACCAATGGGATAGTGTAACGACTCAAACATCATGAAGCGAACCGACCGCATGCACTACGATAAAAACTGCCGGAGACGCGAATCCGGTGTTTCAGAAACAATTGGCGCAGTACTGCTCATTGCTCTTGTAGTTACTGCTATTGCAATCGTTGGCGTTATGCTGTCATCGCAACCACTTCCAAAGAAAATCCCTGCACTCGATTCGGTTATTTCCACGTACGGCAATACGATACAAATCACCCATAATGGCGGAGATGCGCTGCAAAAGGAAGACATGATGATCCTTGTCAACGGAGTGGACAAGACTTCAAGTTTTTTGAAAGAGGGGTCTCCGTCTTGGCAAACGTGGACTACCGGGGAATCGCTGACATTACCGGATAATGTTAACCCGGATAATGTAAAGATTGTTTTTAAGGATGCGCAAACGACTACCCTGTTATCGTCTGCGAATTTTGGTAACGTGGGCAACGAAACTGCCCCATATAAGATAACCGTATCCGCCGGGTCCGGAGGTACGATTACACCATCCGGACCAGACGTAGCCGTATACTATCATGAATCGAAGGCGTTTACTATCGTCCCGTACCCGGGATATCATATCGTCAACGTACTTGTTGACGGTAGTTCTGTGGGCGCAGTATCAAGTTATACTATTGGACCTGTCGTAAAAGATTATACGATCTCGGCAACGTTTGCAACAAACACGTATACGATCACGCCATCTGCTGGATCTGGCGGAACAATAAGCCCCAATACACCTCAAACCGTGAATGATGGTGGCAGCCAGAGCTTCACGATTACGCCGAACCCCACTTACCATATAGTTGATGTTCTTATCGATGGCGTATCGAACGGTTCAATTTCCAGTTATACCTTCTCAAATGTTGTGGCAGATCATACGATCGATGCATCGTTTGCAATAAACACGTATACGATCACGTCATCTGCTGGAGCTAATGGAGCGATTAATCCATCAGGTCTAGTAAATGTAAATTCCGGAGCCAGCCAGAGTTTCAACATTTCCCCGAATACCGGCTATCATATAGCTGATGTCCTTGTGGATAGTGTATCGAACGGTACAGTGTCCAGTTATACCTTCACAAATGTGGTAGCGAATCATACAATCTCCGCATCGTTTACAATCGACACGTATACGATCACGCCATACGCTGGAGCCGGAGGTGCGATAAGTCCCAGTACACCGCAAACGGTGAACTACGGCGGCTACCAGGAATTCACGATTATTCCCGATGCCAATTATCATATCACAAATGTGACGGTGGATGGTACTTCTGTCGGTGCACCTTCAAGTTATAACTTCACAAGTGTGCAGGCATCTCACACAATAAATGCATCGTTTGCGATCAACCAGTATACCATCACGCCGTCCGTCATTGGTGGAAACGGAACCGTCAGCCCGGCTGCCGAACAGTCGGTGAACTATGGTGATACGCCAACGTTCACATTCACGCCGAATACCGGGTATCACCTCAATACGGTAACCGTTAATGGAACATCAGTCACTCCAACCGGAAACAGTTACACGTTCCCCGCTGTGACGACTAACAAGACCATTGTCGGTACGTTTGCGATCAACACGTACACTATCACACCGTCCATATCCGGAGGAAACGGAACCATCAGCCCGGCTACCGAACAGACGGTAAACTATGGTGACACGCCAACGTTCACATTCACGCCGAATACCGGGTATCACCTCAATACGGTAACCGTTAATGGAACATCAGTCACTCCAACCGGGAACAGTTATACGTTCCCCGCTGTGACGACTAACAAGACCATTGTCGGTACGTTTGCTACCGATACATTTACGATCGCTCCGTCAATCGTTGGTGGAAACGGAGCAATCAGTCCGGCAACCAACCAGACCGTGAATTACGGTGACACGCCAACCTTTACCTTCACGCCAAACACCGGGTATTACCTGAATAACGTGACCGTTAATGGAACATTAGTCACACCTGCCGGTAACAGTTATACGTTCCCCGCTGTGACGACTGACAAGACTATTGTCGGTATGTTTGCGATCAACACGTACACGATAACTGCAACGAATGATACGTTCGGGGCGGTTACTCCGGCGGGTGTGACTACGGTGAACTACGGAGACACACCGACATACACCATGACGCCGAATACCGGGTATCATGTAACAGATGTCTTAGTGAACGGAACTTCTGTGGGAGCAGTTACGAGTTATCTCTTCCCAAGCGTAACTACCAACAAGACCATATCGGCAACGTTTGCGATCAACACGTACACGATCACGCCATCAATCCTTCGCGCAAACGGAACGGTCAGCCCGGCAACCCCCCAGACCGTGAACTACGGAGCAACACCAATATTCAACTTCACACCAGCTACCGGGTATCACCTGTATACCGTGACCGTTAACGATACTGCGGTCACGCCAATCGGAAACAGCTATACGTTCCCCGCTGTGACAACTAACAAGACGCTTATCGGAACGTTCATGATTGATCCACCTATAGTGGATTTCACCGGCTCACCCCGGCCCGGACCGATTCCTCTCAATGTCACCTTCACCGATTTATCAACGAATAGCCCGACATCATGGCTCTGGAACTTTGGCGATGGGCAGTATTCGACCCTCCAGAATCCCACCAATTCCTATACGACCGTAGGAAATTATTCAGTGAGACTGGAGGTGGCAAATGAAGGGGGAAGCAATTCTACGGAAAAAGCAGGGTATGTCTTTACGTATGTTCCTGCGGTTGCCAACTTTACTAACAGCACCGGTTACCCGAGAACCGGGCCGGCAAGCTTGACCGTATACTTCACGGACCTTTCAACCGGCTCGCCGTATAATTTCTTATGGCACTTTGGCGATATCGCCATAGTGAACACTTCGACTATGCAGAACCCGGGTCACACGTATGACGACATTGGCCTCTACTCAGTGAACCTTACGGTGGCAAATTCGTATAGCAGCAGTTCTCTCGTCCGTACCGGGTACATCAATGTGACCATGCCAATACCGGAAGTTTATATCTTCCCGAATACGACCTCTGGCTACGCTCCGCTTCCGGTCCTGTTTGAAGGCCTGGCAAGTAATTCCCCGACATCATGGTTATGGCACTTTGATGATGGGACTCCCGACGTAACTACAATGGATACGACGCATACGTTTGTCAACCCGGGAAGCTACAACGTGAGCCTGACTGCAACCAATGCCGGCGGAAGCGGCATCGCCTACCAGATGATGACGGTAACCGGAATCGGGATCACCGCGAGCAGTGGACCGAACGGAAACGTCACGCCGGCTGGAGTCACTACGGTCAATTACGGAGCCACACCGACATACACTATAACGCCGAACACCGGCTATCATGTTGCGGATGTCCTGGTTAACGGCACGTCGGTAGGAGCAGTCACAAGTTACGTCTTCCCGCCAGTAACTACGAACAAGACAATATCGGCCACGTTTGCGATCAACAGGTACAATATTAATGCCACTGCTGGCTCGAACGGAGCGATATCACCGGGCAATGTTACGGTGGACTACGGTGGCAGCCAGGCATATACCATTACACCGGTGATTAAATATCACATTGATACGTTAACAGTGGATGGTGTAACAACAACCTACCCGCCGATGATAAACTCACCCTATACCTTCAGCAATGTGCAGGCTAATCACACGATAAGTGTCACGTTCGCAAAGAATCTGCGCCAACAAATATTCTTTGACACGTTCGATCCGCTTACCCCTGCCAGCAATGGGTGGACAGTAGTTAGTAGTCCCGACTGGCAGACCGCAGCACCGGTAAATGGAACTCGTAGCATTCGATTCCGGGGAAGCACTGCAACAGGACCAGATGAAGCTATTTACAGGTCTGTCCCAACTACAGGTTATTCCGAAATCAATGTGTCATATCGATTGGGAGCACAATCCCTTGATAGCAGCAGCGAGTATTTTGCGGCTCAATATTCTACGAATGCGGGGGGATCTTATACTGATATAACCAGAATAACAGGTCCATATACGGGTTCTACCACGTTTACATCCTACACAAGCGGGGCGATTCCCACTGCTGCCGACAACCAGGCCAGTAACTTCTGGGTGCGGATTGGAATTTGGGCTAGTGCCACTAATGACTATGGTTGGATTGACGACGTGAAAGTAACCGGAATTCCCGATTATATATAAGTCCCGCATAGCTGGTACAAACGAGCGATCATAAGTCCATGATATACTCACACCGGCATTTTTTTTACAAGAAATGTGGGCAACAGACTCTCTCTTTTTAATCCCAAATACGGATGAAGCTACACGAAATTAAAAAAAAAACAGAATATCAAACCCTTCATGCAATTCCTGCAATCCTGCTAAGCGGAACGTTACCCGCATCTTCTCGTTGGATTGCGCTGCACCAGCAAATTCTCAACTTCCCCTATTGACCCGGATGGAGCTGAGGGATACTCTTTATTTGACCGAGCCGTTTGTAAAGCGTAATGCATCACGGAATAAAAATAGGATTAGGTGACGGGAAAAATCCCGGTAAATTTTTACCGGCCAGAGTAAATTTGTAAAATATTTTCCGGGCGTAAGAAGAATTTTACAAAAACTTTTTTAGAAAAATCCGGGTCGGCACTCATCTCACAAAAAACTATTACCAGACTCCCAAAAAAACTACAAGACCCTTACAAAATATAAGTTTCTCCGACGTGATGGCAATAAAAGGCAACCACGGGCATTTGCAGAGAGTTTCTGCCAAAAACCCCAGTGGAATATGTGTCAAATAAAGTGACCAACAGAACCCCGTTAAATTGCAGGGACAAATCGCTGATATTGGGGTTATTTTGGAGAAAGAACCATTTTAAACAGTATTTCCTCGAACGGTGGACACCATTTCCAAAAAAAACATAAAACAGGTCCGGAAAAAGGCAATCGGAGCCCGTATTGCACCCGGAATACATCATCTATTTGGTATCGGGATCTACCTCTACAATATCCAGCTTTGGAGATATCAGACATTCTCATAGATCCCATGTGAGGGACGATAATCCAGGAGTTTTCGATCAAACAGGGGGTGATCTTCACCTAAACGGGGCTCATTTTGGGCTTTGTTTAGGTATTTTGAGGAAACGGAGGCCGTGGCGTAACCGGATTGGGGAGGTTGTTAAGTGCTTTGAAAATGGGGTTTTGGGGGGTTGATGTATTGCGGGAATGGACTCATTCTCAATCTTAAATTTTGGACAAGTTGGACAAAACTCTGGCGATTTCCGGGATCTTTTTCTTGTATCATTTTCTCGTAAGACTTTCTGGAATCACTGTACCTTTTGTCCACTTTGTCCAAAACGAGATTATCTTCCGAGCACCATGGACACCATTCTTACTATTTCCGGAATCTTTTTTCTGTACGATTTTCTCGTAAAGTTTTCCAGAAAAAACCTGAAATGGTGTGCACACGTGTCCAAAAATAAAATTTGTTGCCGGGTACTCCGGGATCTTTGAGGGTATTTTCCGGGAATCTTTTCCCTGTACAATTTTCTCGTAAGACTTTCCGGAAATAACGGTTCATCTGCCCGAAGTGCCCGCAAAAAATAATTCGGCACTTCCGGAACCCAACATGCAGAATCCAGGATATTTCCCGTACATTTTTCTCGTGGACTTTTTTCCGGAAAGGAATTGGTCACCAGTGTCATGATCAATCCAAAACCTCGCCGGTCAATACGGAGGTTCCGGTAGTTTCAAAAATAGAAACACACAGATATGTTCTAATAGGAATATTCTTTATCAATCGGGTCAAATATTTTGCATTAATTTATTATTGGTTTTGCAGTAATTCACCAGACTGTAAAAGCCATCAATCTTGAATTGCATCCGGGAGGAAATGAATGAAAACAAATCGCAATCAAAAGACATGGATACCTGTCATTATCCTAATCTTATCAGGAATGTTGCTGATCGGGGGAGTATCGGCAAGTGAATTCGGCCCATGGTCAACTCAGACCGTGGACAGTAATGGTAAGGTTGGACAGTACTCATCGGTTGCCCTTGATGCAGCAGGCAACCCTGCGATCAGCTATTATGACCAGACGTATGGCGATCTGAAATATGCTTCATGGGATGGAAGCAAGTGGATCTTCTCGACAATAGACTGCTCCAGGAGTGAGCCCAAAAATAAATGGCATTTCTGGGACTGGGGTCATGACAGAACCCAGGACCGTGAATATATAACCTGTTTCCACGGAACGGAAAAGGTTGGCAAATATTCCTCCCTTGCCTTTGACAATACCGGCAAGCCGAGGATCAGCTACTATGATGAGTCAAGGGGTGACCTCAAGTATGCTGCATGGGACGGAAGCAAGTGGGTCGTAACAACGGTTGACAACTCCGGAAAAGTAGGCGAGTTTTCATCCCTGGCTTTTGACAGCACCGGTAAGCCAAGAATCAGTTACTATGACGAGTCAAAGGGTAACCTGAAGTACGCATCATGGGATGGAAGCCGCTGGATCATCACGACTGTTGACGGCTCCAAGGATGAGAGAGGACATATCTGGAATAACTGGGATTGCGATCGCGACAGGGTTGATGACCGTTCCAAAAAAGTTGGAGAATATTCATCCCTTGCTCTCGATAGCACCGGCAAGCCAAGGATCAGCTACTACGATGAAACGAACAAGAACCTGATGTATGCAGCCTGGGACGGAAACCGGTGGAACATCACAACGGTTGACGGCTTGAAGAACGGTGAAGGACAAAAACGAAATCACTGGGATAGTGACTACGGCAGGTATGATGACCGTTCCAATAAGGTTGGTAAATATTCCTCCCTCGCTCTCGACAGCACCGGCAAGCCAAGGATCAGCTACTATGACGAGTCGAACAAGAACCTGAAGTATGCGACATGGGATGGAAGTAAATGGATCCTTTCAACGGTCGATAATTCAAAGAGAGTGGGTGAATATGTATCCCTTAAGCTGGATGCGAATGGTGACCCGCGTATCAGCTATTACGATGCACAAAACCATGATCTGAAATTTGCTGCATGGGATCGCCTGACATCCAAATGGGTAACCGAAACCGTTGACAGTACCAAGAAAGTGGGCGCATATTCCTCCCTTGCGCTTGACTCGCTGGGAAATCCCCGTATCAGTTACTATGACGAGTCGAACAGGGATCTGAAATATACCGCCGGAACCGGGCACTCAACAAGCCCGACAGCCCCGACCGTAACTGGCATCTCCCCGACAAGCGGACCTGATATCGGGGGCACTGTTGTTACGGTATCCGGTACCGGGTTTACCGGAGCAACGGGCGTTAAGTTCGGAACCACTGCCGGAACCAGCCTGACCGTGAACTCCGCAACCCAGATCACCATCACATCTCCTGCCGGTGCAGCAGGTACCGTCAATGTAACGGTCACCACGCCCGCAGGTACCAGCGCTACTTCACCCGCTGATGAGTTCACGTATACTAAAACTACTTCCGCTCCCATCGTAACCGGTATCTCACCGACCAGCGGACCTCTGGCCGGTGGCACTGTGGTTACTGTCACCGGTACCGGGTTTACCGGAGCAACAGCCGTTACGTTCGGAACCACTGCCGGGACCAGCCTGAACGTGAACTCTGCAACCCAAATCACCATCACATCTCCTGCCGGTGCAGCAGGTACCGTCAATGTAACGGTCACCACGCCCGCAGGTACCAGCGCTACCTCACCCGCTGATGAGTTCACGTATATTATACCCATGCCAACCGTTACCGGCATCTCCCCGACAAGTGGACCTGAAGCCGGTGGTACTGTAGTTACTGTCACCGGTACCGGGTTTACCGGTGCAACTGCCGTTACGTTCGGAACCACTCTCGGAACCAGCTTGACCGTGAACTCTGCAACGCAAATCACCATCACATCTCCTGCCGGTACAGCAGGTACGGTCAATGTAACGGTCACTACGCCAGGAGGTACCAGCGCTACATCCCCCGCTGACGAATTCACGTATACGATTACCCCCCTCACCGTGACCGGCATTACTCCGGCAACAGGTATTGCCGGGATATCAGTATCGATAACGAACCTGACAGGTACCGGGTTCCTCCCGGGCGCAACGGTGAATCTGACAAAGACAGGTTCATCCACTATCATCGCCACTTCGGTTGTCGTGGTCTCACCAACCCAGATCACCTGCACGCTTCCACTTCCCACGCCATCTGCAACATCTGCCGGGCTGTGGAATGTCGTGGTAACAAACGCTAACGGGCAATCGGTGACATTAACCAATGCCTTCACCGTGACCAACCCGGCCCCGACCGTAACCGGCATTAACCCGGCCACCGGTGTTGCCGGGACTCAACTATCTGGAGTAAGTATTACAGGCCAAAACTTTGTTACAGATACAACACCGTCAGTCTGGTTAGCAAAAACAGGAGAGGACAATATTATGGCGACTGATGTCGTCGTTGTCTCACCAACGCAGATCACCTGCAATCTTTTGCTCACTCCCTACAGAAACACATTACCCGGGCAATGGGATCTCTTCGTTAAGAATGCAGATGGGCAATCCGGTTCAAAGATTACCGCATTCGCCCTGACAAACCCAGCTCCAGTAGTAACATCCATCGAACCATCAACCGGTATGAACGGGACAACAATTCAGATTGTAAAAGTGGTCGGTGATAACTTTGGCTTTGGTGAAAACCCGGATATCTGGCTGGAAAAAACAGGGCAAAGTAATATCGTAGCGTCAGATGTGCATATTTTCGGTACGACCGAGTTGAAATTCACCCTTATTATTCCCGAATCAGCTCCGGCCGGGAAGTGGAATCTCATGGTCAGAAGCAAGGACGGGCAAGTCTCGGCAAATCTGGGTGTGTTCGACATAACACCAAAAGTGGGCGCCACCCCTCTTACGTGGGACTGGTCTGTTAATGGCTGGGATGGATGGCAAACTGCAACCACATGCCCGACAGCCGGAACCTGTTCGATATACGGCCCGGTCACGGTTGACGGCCACGGCGAATATGGATCGGATATTACCTCTGCTACTGGGAGTAAAACGGAATCCACTGTCTGGAAGACATTTACGGCCCCCTCTGATACCACATGGACTTCTCTTACGTTCACTGGTCTGCTCAGCTCCTCCGATCTCCTCAACGGAAGAAAGATGACCATTAACGTAGATGGTGTGGATGTGTATTCTTCCACAGCAGGACAGGACCCCACGATCAACGGCCAACAATTCACCATTACGCGGACTTTTACGCAAAGAAACACGGTGAAAGTAACAATATCTGGCATACAGAGCCCAATACGGCAAACAACATCGTATAGAATGCAGTTCAACACATTGACCCTGAGCTGATACGAGACCATCACAACGTTGATGACAAAACAAGCACCGGCTGTATAACCCGGATGTTCCCGGATTATCGGGCAGCCGGTAAGCGAAAGAATATTTCCCCTTTTTTTATTTTATCCCATCAGCCAACGTTAGATTATTCACATTGGCAGTATCCTGCATGTCGGGGTTGGATCGTTTCTTATTCAAAGCAGATTACGATACGCCAATCGGGCATTTCATGACAAAAGCCCCAGCGGTATGAAAAAATGGAATGTATAATGGACATATTGATAGCAGAGACTTTTTCTTAATTTGAATCAGATAAAAACCACGACGCTGCTATACCAAAGAGTCTGGTGCAGCTCGCACTATCATAAAGCCGCTCATGGGTACTACCATATAGCAATCCAAGGTTTTCCCTCCCTCGTAATGTCGCGTATTTTATAAACTAGTCCAACCATTGATTGTTTAATCTTAATAAGTGCACACCCCAGTAACAATCCTTAATGGAGCATCGTATGGAAAATCCCCCCAACAATAAAAACAGGACGCTGATGATCGTTGGGATAATCATACTTATTGCCATTATCTGTATTGTCATTGCCGTCATTGCCTCTGGTGCTTTTGCCCCTCAAAAGAAGATCCCTTCTCCGAATATAACCCCACCTTCACCCATAAACCCATCCACAGGTGCTTCAGGCACACTTGTCAGGGTAACAATGGAGGGTAAGAATTTTTCCTATGGCCCGTCACCATCCGTCTGGCTGGCAAAAACAGGAGAACCCGATATTACCGCAACAGATGTTGTGGTGATCTTGCCAACCCAGCTTGCCTGTACGTTCCCGCTGCCGGGCTCATATTCCTCTGCAGGACCGTGGGATGTTTTTGTGAAGAATGCTGGCGAGCAATCCGTATCAAAGATCGGTGTGTTTACGATAGTAAATGCAATTTCATCTCCTCTGACATGGGACTGGTCTGTTAATGGCTGGAAAGAATGGCAATATAGTGCTTCATGTAAGGGAACGACAGGAACTGCAGCCGGATACTGTGTAGAATACGGCCCGGTCATGGTTGACGGTCATGGCGAATATGGATCGAATGTTACTCTTGACAGGGTTCCAACGGAATCCAGTGTCTCGAAAACCTTCACAGCCCCATCAGGTACCAGGTGGAACACCTTAACCTTCAACGGTCTGCTCAGCTCCTCTCGTGTCCCTCCCGCACGATGGATGGCCATTGATGTCAATGGGATAAGAGTATTTTATGCCGATGCTTCCAAGACACCCCCGGGCAATGGCCAGAAATTTACCATAACGCAGTCCTTCACACCGGCAAATAGTGTAAATATCAGGATATCCAGCGGGCAGGACCCAACCTATGGTACACCGTTGTATATCATGCAGTTCAATTCATTGACCCTGAGTTGAGAACGCCAAAAATCCTTGTGAATGCAGGGCAATAAAAAAACAGGATAATTTTTGCCAGACCCGTGACCCGGGTATCCCGGCACCTTTTACCCTTCCTTCCCCACTCAATACAAATATTTCCCGACTACCTAAAAAGAAAACGGGAACATGTGTCAAACGTGACATTGTCTGTCCAAAACATTCTCACGGTTCAAAAGGGGCAAAAATGTTCTGGATTGATCCATCCGTCCTGTCTAAACGGGTACGTGTACGTCAATCAAACCCTGCGGCTTACTGGTCTCCATCCGGGAGATTAATGTCCCGTCTTTATAGACCTCGGTTACCATTTTTGCTCCTGACGTATCATTCTTTTCGATTGTCCCCTCTACCATACCAACATTTGCCGGAATTTCGTATAACAGATCCCCGATACCATTTATCGGGGTAGAAAGTCCCCGTCCCCCAAGAGTGCCAGAGAAACTCCCGGGATAATATACCCGTACCCAGACGCCGGTATTGGGAATACTGATCTTGGGAAGATACGCTTCAGTGGTCTGGATATTCGGTGACGGAACAGGTGTCGTTATCACATTAGGTACTACGTTATTCGTTGCCACATCGTTTGTGAGATCTTCAGATCCCGTTCCGAGCAATTCAATAGAACCATAGGGGGACTTGGTACTCTTCCGCGAGATCAGCTTCCCGTCTTTGTAGGTCTCAACTAACAGTTTATCTGACGATCCATCCCGTTTTGTGATTGTTCCATCTATCGTGGCGTTAACAACCGGTAACTGGTACCACTGTATCCCGGAACTATTCACTTCAATATTCCTCCCGCGTGCACCGATATTCCCGTAGAAATTACCGGGATACTCTACCCGTACCCAGACGCCATTCGGAGGGATACTGATCAGGGGAACAGACTCAGTCGGGACGGAAATTACCGGGCGAGTGGATGTCGGCGTCGGGGTAGGACTTGGTAAGATGGTGACCACACCCTTTACCGTAGTGGTTATATTAAGAGGATCCGGTTGTGGTTTTTCACGCAGTGATTGTCCAACAAGGGTCATTCCTGCGATCATAACCATAACAATAACAAACATGATGGCGATCGTGTTGAGCGGCGATCGTTCAGGAAACTCTTCTTCGGGAGCCTGGTTGACATTTCGGGATGGACCAAAAACAGTCCATTCCGGTACTGCAGGGCGGCTGACCTGTTCTTCAACTACCAGAGTCCCTTTGTTTTTCCGGTCTACCTTGGTTAATAGCGCACGAATGGTTAGCGTGCTTATGCCCCCAATAGGGACATCATGTTCTTTGAGGATTGTTAAGAATTTTTCGAGTTCAACAATATTCTTATCGCCAATAAAATGGATAAAAATGAGTTCTAATGATCGTTTCTCACCATCGGGGGAGTTAATGGTGAGCGTTATGATTGGTTCGCGTAATTTATTTACACCCGATATAGCCTGATCAATTTCTGCAAAGGGGATATCTTCGTGGATACGGCCCGTTTCATTTTCAATAAGGATAAGACGCCTGCTGGTCAGTACTGCTTCATACCTGACGCCCGTGATAATTACAATCTGCGTCTTTTTAATTATCGTTTCATCGCTGTCCAGATTGAGGTTGTCCATGACTCTACATTTAACTATAAATCTGAACTATAAAAACCAATTCGGATTTTTGATTAAACGCCCCTTCATAAAAATGGATTTCCGATATTTGGGGCAACCGGGCAGGCATATTTGGGGGGTTCAAACCAGTCGAACCGCATGTCATGCTGACAGATGGAAAATATGATCCAGCCCTAATCTCATAAAAAATCCTCGTCCGGTCACCTGGAGACCGTTACCGGTCTGCAGTTCCGGGTTTTTGGATTTTCGTATTCCGGTTCACCAGCACATTATACGCATCATGTTTTGGGTTGTGCCGGACAAGCACACTCTCGATCTCGAGGATGGTCCCGTACGGTGCTGACACGATCGCCTCGTTCTCTGGTGTGACGTGGTAAGCTGGCACCACCGCATACACCGGTGTTTCCACCGTGCCATCGCAAAGCTTGAACACCATCGTCTTCGCATCGCCCAGATTCCCTGACATCTTGGATGCAATAAGATTGATCCGTTTTTCCACGTGGCGGCGGATCTGGGACAACCGCAGGACACGGGAACCCGTGGGCACCCGGTAGGTATCCCGGACTTTTCCATCTTTCCTGATCACCACGTAACTGTACTTGATATCGATATTGAGATACCGGAACGGCTCATCACCGGATGCCAGTACCCCCATCAACCGTGTCGGCTGGATGTTCCGGTTTGTGGCAAAACTCCAGCACCGGTCCGGTGTGCAGTTCGTACCCCAGATAAAGGAACACGGGCTGTGAATCGTGAGCCCCCGTTTCTTTAACGCAAGCGAGAGCAATCGCAGCTGGGCAGAGTTCGTCTCTTCAGCAGGTTCGACAATAAGAATCGTACCATCCGGCGCAAGCCTCCCGGCCAGTTTCATGACAATATCTGCCCGCTGGTCAAGCGAGACATCGCTGATCTCGTTGAGCACATTAGAAAAGATCATCAGGTCGATCTGTTGCGGAATTTTTGCAGGATCAAGGGTCGTGAGATCCGCTTTTATCGGGGGCTTGATACTGACAGATGCCCCTTTCTGCGTGCACTGTTCCCGCAGGTACATGAATGCCTCGATGTTCTCTTCCGAGCGTTCGACCGAGTATACCGTTGCCGTTGCACCATCCAGCCGGGAATAGAAATCTGCAATCGCAAGCGGCACGACCCCCGGCCCGGTACCGGCATCCAGCACGGTCATTGAGTTCTTCAGCAATCCGTCGCTGGCAAGCATGGCGAGCAGGTACTGGGTCTGCACATAGTAGACAGGGAAATGGTAGGCGAGATACCCGAGCACATGGTATGCCTTGGTGTACTGCAGCGATCGCTGGTGTGTCGGTTTCCAGTAATCCGATTTCTGGGCTACAATTGCCCTGCGGAGCCGTTCGAGAATTACAGGATCGGTTAGTTCCTTTCCGACTTTTTTGGGGATGTACTGCTCGATTGCTGTTTCCAGTGCCTGGGGAAGACGGCGGGTTGCAAAAAATGCGTCCTGCCTCTCCAGCTCTGCCGGGTTCAGGGTATAATTCACGGCCGGAACCCTCCGTGAAATTTCATAGTCATCTCTAACTTTTTTTGCCACAAGGTTCAGTTCGTCTAACCGGTGGGCGATGAGCGTGAACAGTTTTTCAACCGGGTGTTTTTTTTCCAGGTACGGCACGATCTCCGAGAGTAAAAAGACCGGTTTTGTACCGGATACGTATTTTATAGTGGAGATGAGCTGCTTATCGGTCATTGTTGCCGGTAACTTGGTGATAGACCCTATTACATCTTTTGTGTATCCGGGCACTCCGGCCCCTCATTACAGATCCGCCGTTGCATATGAGTCGCAGGAATTTCCTGCCATCCTTTGCCGGTACCTCTGCCAATTCTGAACGCATACGTGATCTCAGCCCACGCCCGGTCCAGCAGTTCCCGGTAGTACGCGATATCAAAGCGTTCTGCATTCCATGACGGCACCACCGTGTACGTGCGTGCATCCTGCACAACATACCGGATCTTCATGCCCGGTGCAACAGGCACACCTTCCTCGCGGTATGCGTTCACCGCAGCGCCTTCAATACAAAGGTGGGCGTACGTGAGCCGGCTGATCCGCCGGCTGATGATCATTTCCTTTGCGGGTGCGGACGGGAGCTGCTGCACCGCGTTGTGATATATCGCGTTTACCTGATCCCACAGCCCGCTGAGTTCTGCAATTGTTGCCGCTCTGCCCATGACTGCAAGCATATCGCCCTGCATCGTGCGAATATATTCCGGGGTGTCATGCCTGCGTGCGGCAATGCCCCGCACCTTCACGCTGCCATCCGATTGCCTGCCATAATAGCGGTTGTAGGCTCCCAGCCCGTCGTTGAGCGGCAGGAAGACAATCCAGGTGAAATGTTCGAGTTCTGTTGACAACCCGGTCTCGCGGTTGACCCGCTCCTGCAGTGCTGCAACCGGTGAGCCCTGCACCCAGAGGCAGTCCACGATGCCGTGGAGGACACGAAATCCCATCGCCTCGGCAATGTCCTTGGTGAGCAGCAGGATGTCACGCGAACGCCCGGTGATTCCTTCGTGCACTTCGATCCTGCCAAACTTTGCATTCTTGTAACCTGTGTAGCCGAAACAGGTGACCAGCATCCATTTGAGGATCGCATCGATGCCGGCTATAGCCGGGTCGGTCTTTTTCAGCTGCTTTGTCCGTATCCGCAGGTCAAGCAGGGGTTCTAAGGCGATAGGAAGAAAACCCCGGCGTTTCTGTTCCGGATGCCTGATGGTCTCCGGTGACAGGTTTGCCTTAACGATGATGGAAGGGTACATGGAGGTAAAGTCAATCTCGTCCACGTCTTCAAAGATGCCGGGCTCCGGCTGGAACATCATCCCGCCCCGGTCTGCGGTCCTGAGGGTCGTAAATTTCCGCAGGATTTCAGCATCGCTTTTCCGGAACGGCACAACAATTCCCCTCCGTACCGCTTCATAGGTCTCGTAGCTGGAGATGAGCGTGCCCGGGGTAAACCGGGACGCAAGGCTGGGTGAGAGACCCGAGAGCCGGGAAGCCATAAGTACACCGGCTAGCCCGCCCTCACGGTACACAAACGACTGTTCGGTATCGATCAGGATTCTCCCATCCGGTATGAGTGCAGCTTCCTTGTGCTCGACCCTGCCATAACTCCAGTAGGAGCGCGAGTCCATGGTGCGATACTTCCCGCTCCGGGAAAACGGCATCGTAAGGCCCAGCACCCGGGCCCGTACCTGCAGCTTCGACATCCAGCGATCGGCATCGGTCATCAGGATCAGGTCCGGGTCATACGCAGCAACGAGCCCGAAGAGATCGGCAAGCACGTCTTGTTCCTTCCCGTGCAGCCGCTCAGTGCGTCCGCATATGATCTCAATATCCGTGCAGGTCTGGTTGCGGGCCGGGTCATCCCGGATCCGGATCTCCATGCTGTTCAGGTCGTGCTCGAATAGTGGGGAGAACCGGTCAGCCGGATCCGCACAGCAGGGAACGATTCCCTGTTCTGCCATAAAACGCTGGTCGCGTCGCACGTCCACGTTGAAGAGCTGCGCAGCAAACTGTGTCTGCTGCTCGATAGCTTCTGCCACCGGCCTGCCGGCGAACACCGCGTATCCCTCGCATTCGCCAAAGATCGTCGTAAACGTGCAGGGCTCCGCCCGGTAGTGCTTCTCTAACGCTTCGAGCAACTCGTGATATAAATCCGGATCCGGGAGATTGAGATAAAACGGTGGATCATACTCGTAATGGATCTTCTGCACGGATCCATCCTTGTACCACAGGTCAACGCCCCCGTTCCGGAATGCCGAGTCAAGGATCCACATCGTGTTCCTCACTCACTCGTTTCTTATCACGGTCATCCATGCATGCCGATGTCTTCTGCACCTCCCGCTCTTCCTGTTGCCGGAGTATCCCGATGAGCACCGAGAAGACCGCAGCCTCCAGCGGATCATCGCAGCCATAGAACGCCTCGCTCGAATGGAGTTTTGCAAGCGCTACCAGCCTCTCGCCATACGGCTTGTCTTCTTTCCTGAGTGCACGTGCGGCCCGGGCCCAGCGATCTATCGGACCCTTTACGCCCTGCCGGACGCTCTCAAAACTCCTGCCCGTTTCCTACACCTCCAGCGTCTTCTGTGCTCTCGGCACCACTCCGCCTTTCCGGCAGGACCGCTGGCTCGCAAAACCAAAACGGTCCGGTGCCGGGCCTTCGGGCACAATCTCGATGATCCGGTCTGCCTGCCGGATCAGTGCGGCAAAGGACCGGTCACTCGCCGGCGCCCACAAGATTACCATGGCTTCCCTGCCGGTCTGCTTAAGTGCTGATGCGATGGGGACAAACAGACGCTCTGCCCCGTCAAAAAGCGTAGAGTCATGCTCGACAAATACAATGGTATGGCTTGCTTCGTGGATGACGGTTAAGAGCTGGTCTGCGGTAAACGGCCTGCGGACTTCAAAATTGTTTGATGTGCGGCTGATGCCCGAGAGGATACGCGAGTAGTTGCCGCAGACATAGAGGAAGAGAAAACGCTGGAGATCGGCGTTGCTGTTGAGCGCTGAAAGTATCTTTTTTTCCGGTGCAATCACCGCAGTGAAACTGCCGGGGTGCAGGGTGATTCCCTTTGAGAGCTCGATCAGCATAGCACCGGATCCCTGCTGCACCGGGCGGGATAAGGCTCAGGTTCGCGGGGGGCGAAAGTGCCAGAAAGACATCGTAAGATTGATGAGCGGATGGATAAGAAGTGGAAAGTAATGTGCGGCCGGTATTCACTCATCTGCATCGATGATCTCGGTAACCGCTTCCGTATATTCAACCCGATGCTTGGTGCCCGCTCGAAGTTCAATATAGCGCCCGGTACCCGGCAGCCGGTGATCGTGCAGGGAGCTTCTGGCAGGGAACTTAAGCAGATGCAGTGGGGGCTGGTTCCCCACGGGACAAAAGATCTCAAGGCTGCGCACCCGATCATCAACGCCCGGGCAGAATCCCTTGAAGAAAAATCCTCGTTTGCCTCACTGCTGAAAACGAAACGCTGCCTTGTTCCTGCAAGCGGCTTTTTTGAGTGGAAGCACGAGAAGGCAAGAAAGATCCCGTTCTACATGCACCTTAACGACCGGCCGCTCTTTGCCTTTGCCGGGCTGTACGATGAGTGGCACGATCCCGCAGGAACTCTGCTCACCATGTACACGATTATAACGACGGAGCCAAATGCCCTGATGGCAACGGTTCACAACCGGATGCCCGCGATAATTTCACCGGATTATGAAGAGGGGTGGCTCGCCGGGGAGCAACCGGATGCCGGGCATCTCAGGGAGATGCTTGCGCCGTACCCTGCAGAAAAGATGGCCATGCATCCGGTCTCCCCGCTCGTGAATACGCCATCAGCCGATGATGAGCGGGTGGTACGACCCGTGGCTTCATTAAATTCGCAGTATACACAATAAACGAGGAACCTGATGCTCGATCACTGTCCCGGAGCCGCAAATATCCGCACTCCCACGCTCGCGATAAAAAAATGCCCCCGGTGCGGAGAAGAAGTAGAACTGTTCTCTAACGATATCTCCGTCAAATGCAGCTGCGGTTTTGAGGTCTACAACGATATTGCATCCTGCGTCCAGTGGTGTAAGTATGCAAAGGAGTGTGTCGGTGAGGAAATGTACAATAAACTCATGGCACAGAAGAACGTACCCGAACAGAAAAAATAGGTTCTTTCGCTGTATCATGGGAACAAGAAATATTAAAAAAATTGTTTATGAGGTCCCCCGCCTCAGGGCCCCTTTTTAGGCACGGCGGGGCAAGGGGGTTCCAACAGTTTTGTCATTAAAACCGCCGCATGGGCGCCTCTTCAGGGGCGGCGGCGTTCATCGTATTGGGATATGAGGGTACTAGTACCCATCTTTGTAATCTGCCTGATACTTACGTCACCGTTTCATAATTGCGACAATTCAAAAAAGGGAAATTGCCTATTATCGTTGAAATACCGGCAGGAAAACCTGCACAAGATTCCGTCAGATTTCCCTTCAGACATCCTGATTTTCTTTCGTGTCCGTTGATCCGCTTTCCATCATTCCCACCAGTACCAGGATCGCGGGCATCACAATAATGGCTCCGGCAAGCGCGAAGAAGACCGAGATGACCGTTACGGTACCGAAATTGCTGATGATGCCAAAGGCAGAGACCATGAGAGCGGCAAACCCAAAGACAGTTGTCATGCCCGAGACCGTTATTGCCGTGCCAATTTTTTCAATACTGTACTGGATTGCCGGTAGCAGTGCGAGCCCGTTTGCCCGCTCCTCGTAGTACCGTTCCATGATCAGGATCGTGTATTCCGATGCTACACCGACCGACATCGAACCGAGCGTTGCAGTGAGCGGAGTGTAATCGATGGCAAGCATGTACATGATGAGGCCATTCCAGCCAACGATCATGACGATTGGAACTAACGGGGTTGCCGCTTTGGTAAATTTCCGGTAGATGATGTAAAGGAATACTAAGATCATCCCAAAACCAAGGATGGTCATGAATGTCTTCCCATCCCGGATCTCGCGGATCAGGTTAGTAAACATCTCCCACATGCCCGTAAAGGAGGCGTGGATGCCCGGCGGGGGTTTCTTCCACGCGAGATCTTTTTTCATCTGCTCGATCGTTGACATGGCGATATCATTGGGCATGGCAATAAAGTTGAACTCGATGACAGCCTCAGTATTCCAGCTCACGTACCGGTCACGGATCTGCGGGGGGATCTTTTTCATGACGGCATCGATCTCAGGGGCTGTCTGCGGCAGGACTCCGTTGTTGTACTGTACAAGATAGGTCGCAATGCTCGTTGAGCCGGTGATCTTGGGATTGTGCGTCTCTTCGTATTTCTGGAACTCATACATCCAGCGGACAGAATCCGGTGAAAGAAGATCACCACCCTGCACCAACACGGGGACGCTTAAAGTCTCGCCCATCGTGCGCCGGATCTTGTCGAGATTTATCTTTGCCGGCATATCTGCCGGGACAAAAGTCTTCTCATCCGTGTTGACGATGACCTCGTTGTCCAGCTGGAACCCGATAACGGCAAACAGGACACATATGATCAGGACCGGAACCGCATTCCGGGATACCATTTTCACGACACCGCCGATGAATTCGTTATACCGCTCAATATTCGATTTTGAGGTATCGGTTTTTTTCTTTGCCTGCTCTTCAACAGGACGGTAATTTACTATGAGGGAAAAAACCGGGACAACCACGATCGCTGCAATGTAGCAGCAGATGATCCCAATTACGCAGGTCAGGCCGAAACTGCGGATCATCGGAAGTGGCGAGATAGTAAGGGCGAGAAAACCCATTGCCGTGGCAAGCATTGCATACAGTACGGATGGTCCGGCTTTGGTAATGGTTGTAGTAACCGCTTCAGCAATGGGGGATTTTCTAATCTCTTCATCAAATCGTGAATGGAACTGGATTGCATAATCGATCCCAATCCCTATCATGACCGGGAAAGCACCGATGGTCACCATCGTGATCTGCATGCCCGAAAACCCGATAACCCCAAACGTCAGGATGAGACCGGTCCCCACGATGAAAACCGAGAGAAGGCGGTACCGGACGTGACCGAAAAGCAGGCCAACAGCGATCACCATGAGAATCATCGCGACAAGGATGAGTTCTCCCATGGACGTGCTCATTTCGTCAGAGGTCTCTTTGTTGTATGCCTGGTTGCCTGATACAACAACGCTCACCCCGGGGGGTGGGGTGGAAAGACTTACCCTCTTATTGATGTTATCCACAAGAGCGAACGCCTGTGCATCCTTAAGTCCCTGGTCAACGGTGACGACAGAGATGGTCATTGTCTTGGATGGAACATAAAGGTTAAGAATCTCGGGAGGCACTCCTTCTTTCAGCCGTGTGACATCAGCCGTACTGCCGGGCAGCACACCCCCATTCTGGTCTTTTACCAGATCGGAGATGCCCGAGGCACCGGTGACATAGCGCTCCTGGACGAGATCCTTCTGGAGCCGGTCGATATACTTAAGGACGTCCGGGCTCATCACATCATCAGACTCAATGAGAATCAGAACATTGTCGGACTGGAAAGTTTTAGTGTATTTATCAAGAAGCATTCCACGCCGGGTATCCTTGTCCAGGTAGGTGTCCGTTCCCGTTGCCATGGTGATCATGGTCATCCCATAAAGCGCTACGATAAGCAGCAGGCAGAAGATCACTGCCAGTTGTTTCGGGCGGGTTACTATGAGGGAAGCGAGCGCGTCAAACGGGTTATACATGGAGGATCCTTCTACGACTATTGGAAAACATTCTGAAAGATACCGGTATGTTGCAGGCACTACAACAAAAAACAGTAGGATTTAAATCCTGCAGGAGGGGTTATACCACGCTTTCAAAAAAGACCGGCCAGAACGGGTCTTGCGCGGGTATCGCAAGAGGGACTGTCGTACTGTCGCGGCGTTTCAGGGTCCGTATCGATAAATCGGCAGTCACGGTCCCGATTACCGATGAACGGATACCAACCTGTGAAAGCGCTCCGATAATCTTTCCTGAACTGGTCGGGTCCGCCGTGATAAGGAGCGAACCCTCGGCAATTGCGGCTACAGGGTCGATACCAAATGTCTCGCATACCATCCGCACTTCCTCAGGGTACACAAACCGGGACTCGTCGATGATCATCCCGACTCCGCTTGCATCAGCAACCTCGAAGAGGCCGCCAATGACCCCGCCTTCGGTTGCATCGTGCATCGCGGTAACGCCCCCGGCTGCCATTGCCGTGAGTGCATCTTCAACAACGGTCATCTGTCGGCAGAGTGCCTGTGCTTTATGGATCAGTTCATCCGGATATTTTCTCTGCAAGTCAGTTTCACGCAGGACTGAGAGGATACCGGCAGTCTCTATGGCCGGACCCTTGGTCAGTATCACGTCATTGCCCGGTTGTGCTCCAGCAGGTGTGATATATTCGTCCTTTTTTGCAATAGCAAAGACCGTAATTCCCCCGATAGTCGGAGCTGCAAAGCCGGGGTAGTAACCCGTATGTCCCCCAACAATGGCGATCCCGAGTTCAACGGCAGTATTGTGGATAGAATCTACAATGATCCGGAAATCAGCGTCGCTGGTCTCCGGGGGAAGGAGGAGTGAATAGGTCATGTACTGCGGTTTGACACCCATGACAGCTACGTCGCTTGCCCCGATATGGACTGTATACCAGCCGAACATATCGAGCGGCTGTTTCGGGACGGCAAAGATCGGGTCTTCGGCAATGATCAGTACGTTCCCGTTACCGATATCCACCACGCCCGCATCGATTCCTGTCATGGGTGGCACAATAACTGACGGGTCTGTTTTCCCGAGACGATGGAGGAGGAATTCTGAAAACAATTCGCGATCGATCTTTCCGATTTTTGGTTTACCTGCGGTCATGGTATAATTTCGCAATAGTGCAGATTTGTCCTACAATTTCAAGCGGATCCCGGCCAACCAGGACCGAGACCGGTTCTTTTCCTACAGCACCAGTCTCGTAGAATATCTTCGGGGGCCTGTCTCCCGCTGCCCGTATGGCTTCCTTTACCTTCCATGGCATGGATGCACCTTCTGCCTCTTTAATCTCATCCGGTTCGTTTCTCCGGTCAATGACGCTGAACGCCCACCCGTTCTTTGTGCAGTACCTCTCAAGCCATCGCGTCAGGTCGGGTGTGTTGGCAAAATCGATCCCTGCCCGTACCGATGGATCGTACTTCCGGTACTCGATGATTAGTCGTGCCATGTGGCTGGACGCACCGAACTTCGGTTTTCCCGCAGCATGGGGCATGCCGTCAACTACAGTGATCCTGCCATCGATTGCAAGTACATCCTCGCGGGACTTTGCACCCTCCCGGGCAAAGACGAGATTTGATCGCACTTCCGGAATGATTACGGAAAATTCCCGGCAGTGTTCGATCAAGTCGAGTGCGACCGCCATCTTTCCGTACATCTCTATGAGTTCAGTATCAGTCATGGTCAAAATTCCTTCATGTTGAACCGTGGGATCAGAGTGCCAGCATCCGCTCGATCGCTCCGCGGGCCCGGTCTGCAATCTCGTCCGGGACCGTGATGCGGGGACGGAGTGTCTGCAATGCGTCCCGCACCTTTGTAAGATCCGTTTTTTTCATATTCCGGCAGATGGCTGCCTGCGACAACGGGTAGCATCGTTTCTCCGGGCATTCTTTTGCGAGCCGGTGCAGTATCCCGACTTCTGTCCCGATGATGAACTCCTGTTTGGGAGATGTGTAGACGTGGTTGATGATGCCGGAGGTGCTAGCCACATGATCCGCGAGATCTATCACTTCCGGGCGGCACTCCGGGTGGACGAGCAACTCCGCACCCGGGTGCGCCTGCCGGGCGGTAGCAACATGAGCCCGGGAGATCTGGTCGTGGACTATGCAGAATCCTTCCCATGGCAGAACCTCTTTTTTTGTGAACCGGGCTGCATAGCGGGCTAGGTTCCGGTCCGGTACAAAGATCACGCGATCCTGTTTAACCGAATTGACCACTTTTATGGCATTTGACGAGGTGCAGCAGATATCGCTCTCTGCCTTTACTTCTGCGGTGGTATTGACATAGCACACCACGGCAGCGTCAGGGTTGTGGGATTTCGCAAACCGTAGTTCTTCTGCCGAGATCATCTGGGCCATCGGGCAGCAGGCATCGGGAGCGGGAAGTAAGACGGTCTTATCGGGCGAGAGGATTGCTGCTGTTTCAGCCATGAAATCCACCCCGCAAAAGACAATCACTTCGCCTTTCATAGTAGCAGCAGCTCTTGAGAGTTCGAGTGAATCCCCGCAGAGATCGGCAATGTCCTGCACTTCCGGTAACTGGTAGTTATGGACAAGGATGATCGCATCCCGCTCTTTTTTCAGCGCGAGAATCTCGTCTTTGAGTGAAGTGCCCGGCACGTTTTGAAACGCTCCTGTTTTGTATACATGCGTTCCGGGGTATCAAAAAGCTGGTGTGTGGGGGAAATTTATGAATGGGAACACCTAACTATTCCCTGCTGTAATGAAGATCATTTTTCCCGATTCAACTACAGAGACGAAAGGGGGCGAGCCAGAGAGCATCAGCCAGATTCTTGACCGGCTTAAGATCAACCCGTCCGAAGTGATCGTATCCCGGAACGGGAAACTGGTTCCCGAGGATGCGGTTGTCGGGGGCGAGGACGAGATCCGGATCATCCGTATAGCACACGGGGGATGAATGGCGCAGAGTAATCCAGTAACTGGTGGAGCAGAAGGATGCTCACTCTGCGGCGAACCGCCGGTCATTCGCTTAAACGAACCGGAACGACATCTCTGCGCTGCCCATCTCATCACTGAAGTAGAGGAACGGGCAGCCCGGACAATACATGACGGTGAACTGATAAAGCCGCACGACCGGATTGCAGTTGCGTTCAGTGGAGGCAAGGACAGCACCGCACTCCTGGTAATCCTCTCCAGGCTCCTTCCCGCATGGGATGATGTGAGCCTTGTGGCTGTCACCGTAGACGAAGGAATTGCAGGCTACCGCGATGATACAATCCGTGCCGCAGGAGAGGTGACAAAAAAACTCGGGATCGAGCATGTCTGTGTCTCGTTTACCGATCTTATCGGGGATGATCTCGATACCCTGCTGGTCGGGCGCGAGGTGCAGGCGTGCTCGGTCTGCGGGATCCTGCGAAGAAAAGCCCTTGCGGTTGCAGCGCACAAAGCGGGTGCAACTAAAATTGCCACCGGTCACAATCTCGATGATGAGGCACAATCAGTTCTCATGAACACTCTGCGGGGTGACCTTCCCCGTCTTGTCCGCACCAGCGATGCCGACTCTTCCGGATGTTTTATCCCCCGTATCAAACCGCTTGCCGATATAGCGGAAAAAGAGATCGCCGCCTACCTGTTTGTCCAGGACATGTTCCCTTTCCTCCCCGAGTGCCCGTACACCCGGTATGCCCTAAGATTAGAGGTGCGAACTATGCTCTCTGCTATGGGACAGAAGCATCCTGGCACCATGCGTAACCTGATAAAGAGTAAA
>JBAZQT010000100.1:0-7639 GCA_041645055.1 Methanoregula sp.
GTCGGGATCCTCGCTGCGCGGGGTATGTCATCGGATAATGTGAATACCGATAATGCAATCATTGTTTCCAATGACTGGTATACGAACCAGTATGGCGGGAAGGATATTTACAGTCAGGTAAACGTAATTGTCAAGGATATCAGCACAATCACTGATGTGGAAACTGCTATTGACACCAAATTGAACACCGATAAGAAAACCCCTGCAGTGAGGATTTCTGATGCAAGTTCCCGGATTTCCAGTATCACATCATCCCTGTCTTCGATAACAACGTTCATCCTTGCAATTGGCGGGATATCACTTCTGGTTGCTGCCACGAGCATCTTCAACGTGATGATGATGTCAGTGAATGAGCGGATCCAGGAGATCGGGATCCTTCTCTCCATCGGTACCGAGAAAGGGGAAGTGCGCAGGATGTTCCTGTATGAAGCGATCATTCTGGGGATACTGGGTGCAGGTATAGGTGGGGTAGGGAGTCTAATCATCGGGTATTCGGTAGTGAGCTACATGATCGGCACGACGAAGTACTTCTTCCTCCCCGAGAGTATCATGTATATTCCTGTGGGTATGGCGTTCGGTCTTATGGTCTGCATCCTCTCCGGAGTCTACCCGGCGTGGCGGGCTTCGAATATGGATCCCATAGACGCTCTGAGGAGTGAATGAACGAAGGATACCTGATCCGGCGGCGGAAAACAAAAATGTCCGTTTTATTAAGATACTATATCCGGAAAATCTTTTCGAAGATAAAAACATCAGAGAAAGTAAAAGAGAAGGCTGCCCCAACACGGAAAATGGGGAGAAAAGGTCAGGATGGTCGAAAAATCGGATAAACCAAACAATTAAAATTTCATTACCCCCGTATTGATGCCGGTTTCTGCACCCCTGTGCATGACCACCGGCATCGTAAACGGCCGGCCCGGAACCCGAAGTTACCATTGTGGATCGCCGGGCATGCGTTTTGTGATCCGAAAACGAACGACAATATCCTGCAACAGTTGTTGGTGACCTTAAACCTCTTTCTTTGTGTTTAGATCAGGAATTCCGGGTTGTGTATCCGGACAGGCACTCTCGTTTTTTTGAGGATCGTTCTGGATTATGTACACCCGTATGTTCAAATTATTCCCATCCTTTGACATTATATCACTCCAACCGTATTCTGAATATAATAGGACCGGGGGGTATGATGATGCAGGATGACTACTCCCCTACAGTAGTCATCAGGAGGGGGGTGATTGCCCGAACTGGCTGGAAGAATAATCACAGAAACAACGTATGAGCTGGATAATAAACATTGTTGCCGACGGGCATCTGTTCATGCAGACCGTTGTATCCGATGTTTCCGGCTTTACATTGTGGGTTTTTTACATTCCGGTTACCTGTTATCAGGCTCGGAACAGCATATAAAACAGCAGGCACGAAGAGAAAGATTAGGAGAAGCACAAAAATCCCCAAATAAGGCTGTGTTGAACCAGACCTATACAGGGGAATACGGCAGGGCAAGGTACACTAAGAAAAATCCCGTTTCCCTGCAGATCCGGTTCACCGCGCCCGTTATATAATGCAGAGGAGTGATGATGGCGGGACCCACAACGCCGATCGATCATCTCTCATATCAGGCAGACAGGACATAATCCTATATCCTGTCACCCTCTCGTTTTTTTGGATCTTCCTGTCAGAAAGGCTTGACTGGGTGTACCGGCTATATCCTGAATTATAATAGATCCATAAAAGTTCAATTATTACTAATTTATGACGATTATTTCACGTCCCTCATGCTCGGATCATAAATAATGACGGTGAGAATGGGTTTCACTGAAGGTGCATTATTGAAACCCCCTGTTTATAAAAAATACCGCTTCTGGCAGAAGACCGGCCGAAGATTTCCGATAAAACCGATTATCGCAGGACTAATTCTCATCATTCTTGGTGCATTATGTATTCCAGCGTGCGCTGCAGAGTCGGTACCGGTTGCATCGTTCGTATCTAATGTGACTACCGGAACGACCCCGTTTACCGTCCAGTTCATAGATTCATCATCGAATTCGCCCACATCATGGTCGTGGTCGTTTGGTGACGGTGGTACATCCACGGTACAGAGCCCGACCCATACATATTCAGTATCAGGTACTTACACTGTTACTCTCACTGCATCGAATGCAGCGGGAAGCAATACGATTACCCAGACCGGGTATGTAACCGTGAGTTCGGTCGCATCCTCTCCAGTCGCTTCGTTCGTCTCGAGCGTGACTGCCGGAACAACACCGCTCACGGTCCAGTTCGTGGACTCATCAACGAAATCGCCCACATCGTGGACCTGGTCGTTTGGTGATGGTGGTACATCCACGCTCCAGAACCCGTCACACACGTACTCTGCTGCGGGTACTTACACCGTCACTCTTACCGCCACGAATGCCGCCGGGAGCAACACGGTTACCCAGACCGGTTATATCGTTGTCAGTGCGGTTTCTTCGATCCCTGTGGCTTCATTCGTGTCAACAGTAAAAACTGGGACCTCCCCCCTCACGGTCCAGTTCGTAGACTCTTCAACGAACAACCCGGTATCATGGGTCTGGTCGTTTGGTGACGGGAACACATCAACACTCGAAAACCCGTCACACACGTACGTGACGGCAGGTACCTATACGGTCACCCTCACCGCTACGAATGCTGGGGGAAGCAACACGATTTCCAATGCCGGGTACATCACCGTCACCTATGCTGTTCCGGTTGCCAGTTTTACCTCGAATGTAACCTCAGGCACAACTCCCTTGTATGTCAAGTTCACTGATACAACAATCAATTCCCCTGCATCGTGGAGCTGGTCGTTTGGCGATGGAGGGACCTCTACTGATCAGAATCCGATATATGAATATACAACTGCAGGAACGTACACGGTCACCCTGATTGCCACAAACGAGGCCGGTAGCAACACCGTGAGCACGACCGGTTATATCACGGTTGCTACTATTACATCTCCCATTGCCTCGTTCACCGCTGATGTGAAATCCGGCACGATTCCCTTAACCGTCCAATTTACTGACACCTCCTCCTATACACCTACATCATGGGAATGGTCGTTTGGTGACGGTTCATCCAGCACTGAAGAGAATCCGTCCCATACCTATACAACTGCGGGTAGTTACTCGGTCACGCACACGGCTACTAATGCCGGGGGCAGCCGCACCACGATCGCGAGCAGCTACATCACCGCATCTGCGGTGACAACGGTACTAACCACTGTGCCAATCACTACGGAAACTACGGTGAGTAAAACTACCGCCACAGCGACGGCAGCACCTGCTGCAGTTAAGGCAACAGAGACCATATCCACGACGAATTCTGCATCGGACTCCCCATCACTCATCTATGTAATCGTGGGGATCATGGTGATTGCAGTGATTGGCATTGCAGCACTGTTCTTTTTCCGGAGACCCCCACGAGGGAGGAACCATTCATGGAATCGGCAGTTGTGAGGAAAAATACCATTATCACCGGCTCTTCGACTGGATACAATTTCAGCGAAGATTTCTATCATGGAGATACTCTTGACAGACCAGCGCCGGGCAGATTGAACCGGAGGACTCTACGATGAACGTGTCAGAACATACCAGCATGATCATCACAGCATTCTGCTTCATGGTCATGATGCTGGTCATTACGGCCCCGGCAGCAGGTACTGGCCAGGTTGCTGGAATAAATTCAGGTCCAGTACCTGGACATTACATTCTTACTGGAATGTCCCCCGTTCTGACCCAACCTCTCTCTGTTGCCGGGCCCGGACAGGACAATCTTCCTATCCTGACGTGGCTGCAGGATCGTGCCGGGGTTTAGTATTTTTCCTGTCAGATCCCGGTATGCACCTTACCGGGTCGATAATACTTTTTAAGGAATATTCCGATTCACTTGTGTCCAAACGTTTTCCGATCTTTTAATAATCTCAGAACATTTCAGCAGCGCAGTCATCAGATTACATGTGCCGGGGATATTGTACACTTGCGGGTTCAATCATTGGCACTCCGGATAGAGTATTTCACTCATCTCATGTTGTGAATATTTAATGGCTGGCGGTTATTGGGATGCAGGATGATCACCTCAAGAGGAGATCATAAAAAGAATGTTTAGGAGAAGAATCAGATGAAAAGAAGCAGTATTATTATGTTGATTGCATCAGCAATCCTCGTTGCGGGAATGTTAGTTGCAGGTTGTACCCAGGATGCCGGAAGTACATCCGGCCAGACCAGCACCTCAACCTCCCCCTCCGCAGGACAAGCACAAGCAGTTGGAACAGCAACGGCAGGAAATTCCGGTGCAATATCGTCATCAGTAACACCCGGCCAAGCCAGCACCGGTGACAAGCCACAGTTCAACCAGTCCGCCGAGCCGAGGGGAACTCCTCCATCCGGAATGCAGATGAATGGAACCCGCCCATCCGGTACTCCTCCGTCAGGAACTCAGCCATCCGGGACACCCCCCTCAGGAACCCCTCCGACCGGCTCCTGATGCCAGCTTAAATTGTGCTGGAGGATGGCACAGGAATATCATGGTATACGCGCCTGTAGTTACATGCCAGTACCCATGAGTACCTTTTTTTGGGGATCAAAATATCCCCTCTCTCAAACGGTGATTCTTTTCAGGTCATCGAGTAATTGTGAAACCGAACTGTACCGGTCCTGTGGCTTTTTTGCCATGCATTTTAAGATGATGTCCCTGATCAATGCAGCGTCCTGCCCTTCAAGAGACAGCGGTAATGGATCATCATGCAGGATCGCATGCGTTACCTCTCCCATCCCCCCGCCCCGGAAGGGAACATATCCAGCCAGTATTTCATAGAACAGTACCCCCAGCTGGTAGATATCTGTCCGCGGGCCAGGTTCTCCGTAGAGGTTCGGTGCCAGCTGTTCAGGGGCCGCATATTCAAGAGAAAACCCGATCAGGCCGGATTGTTTTGTGCCCTCAGCCTTTGAGAGCCCCCAGTCCGAAATCTTTGGTGTACCATCAGGAGCAATCATGATATTCTCGGGCTTGATGTCCCGGTGGACGATCCCCTGTTCATGAGCATAACGAAGTCCCTCAGCTACCCCTTTGACAATCGCTAGGGCTTTTTTTGTCTCAAGCGGGAACTTCAGGGCTGCAAGGGACGATGCTACATACTCCATCTCGATATAGGGTACCGGGAAGATATTAGCCGCATAGATCTCGACGATGTTTTTGTGATGGAGCCCTTCCCATACATGGAGTTCCTTGGTAAACTGTGTCCCGGTCACTTCATCGAAGCGGATAGGGATCTTTACCGCAACATCACGCCCTTCCTTGTCGTCCCATGCCCGGAACACCCGGGACACTCCCCCTTCGGCAACATACTCTGCTGTGGGGTATTTCTTTTCCAGTGCCGGTGGCAGGTGGGCGGCATAATGGAACGCGTCCTGACCCGAGGAAGTCACTGGTGGAACGGTTTTTTTAACAATGGTTATGTTTCGTAAGGAGAATCCGGTATTGTCAGTTTCATTCGCAACCGGTCCCCTCAGTTTCCATTTTCTCTCAAACCAGATACCGGCAACTACAGAAATGACGATAGCAATCGGGATTACCCACCAGTACTGTACCAAAAAGGGAAGAAACGGGTTTAACGGTCCGGATGGATTTCCTCTTATCGCCCCGGACTGACCCGGAGCGTTTACTATGTTTACTTGTTGCTGGGGCATCGAAAATTCAGGTGGTTGTAATCCCTTCTGTAACGGAGATGTGTTGGAAAGACTTGCACTACTAATTAGCGTATACGAAGCGGGTGTGCTGACAAGGGGAGCAAGGTCAATGATCTCCGTTGCGGTGTTTTGCCGGGAAACGGAGTTCTCTATGATATACGGAGTATCCCATATCCCATCGCTATTACTGTCAGTGCTTTGATACCCTTTCCAGAAATTTCCCACAGGCCCGGAAAAATCGCTTCCTGAATACCGGTAGGTCTGCCGTCCTGAGGACCAGAGATTGTCAGCAGACAGGGTGACAACTTCCTTGGGATTGTCAAGATAGTTCAGATAAAATATATTGGATCGTGAGTTGCGATCCGCCTCGATACCAATTGAATTATTCACTATGGTATTGCCGGAAAAAATGTTACCTATTGCTGATTTCAGGTCAATTCCCGTGCCAAGTCCCTTAACGGTAATAGCGCTGATCCGGTTATTATTCGACTGTACAAGAAGTCCACGGGGAGCAGTCCCTGAGATGACAATGCCGTTTAACGTTATCCCATCAGATGCAAGAGTGATCCCGGCATCGGATGCTCCCGAAGAGACAATCACCGGGGGGTTGTTTGAATCCAGGGCTCCGAACACAATAGGCCGGTTGATGAGGAGGTTCTCGTGATAGGCCCCGCCCGCAAGATAGATACTATCCCCGCTGCTTGTTGTGTTGATAAGGTTCTGGATCGAACTGGCATTTCCTTTTCCGTCATACGTCAGAACGTTTGCGGAAACTGCTGATATAAAAAAAAGCAGGAGTATGATTACTATGATAAACCGGGCCCTGTTTTTTGCCGGTATTCGATTTATCCACAGACCCTGACCTGACCAATCCACCATCAGTTCTCACTCATTTATTATGAACAGGAACCGTGCAGCATCTTCCCCCATGGCAAGATCGACGATGTCCCCATTTTTTAAAACCGTTTTGTGCATCGGTGCGATAAGTGCTGAGTTTACGTACGTTCCCCCGGAACTACCCCGGTCCTCGATCTGCCACCCGGTTGCGATCCGTGTTACAATAGCATGGGGTTTTGTGATCCTGGTCACACTGACGTATTCTTCGGGGAGGGCAATGTCCCCTTCGGTGAGTTTTGACGGAAAGTCCGGGTCAATCCTTCCCATGAGCACCCGGTCTTGTTTGAGAACGTACGTCCGGCCTTCCCCTTTTCCTGCCATGAGATGGAGTGCCGGATAATCTGTACCGGATTCCTTGAGAACTGCCAGTCGTACCGATTCGAGTGTGCTCTGGATCTCGCCATATCCCATGGGGATATTTATCCGTGAGAAAACACCGAGGTTTTTGATCAGCATGCCGAGACCTCCCTCGGCAAGAGAAAACTTCCAGACCGGATGAATACCTTTGACCGTCTCACGTCCAAAACCCGCCTCTTTTTTTACAAGGCCGATGTGGACAAGTTGATCGATGTGTTTTTTGGTGTTGGCGTAACTGGTATCAATGCGGGATGCGATCTCGCTGATCTCTTTTGGATCTTTTTCGATCACCTTGAGAATTTTCAAACGGGTCGGATTAGAGAGTACTTCTAAGTATTCTGAAAGTTCCTGCAAAAAAGCAGGATCCGATGAGATAGAAATCGTTTCTTTCTCTGACATTTTTGAAAAACTCCCGGTTATTTAAAAAGCGATCACGATACCGTGAACGTGCGCTTTATCATAATGTCACCCTCCCTGATAAAAATGGTTGGCATTTTCCTGTGACTGGATAATTCCCCCCCGGGTCTCCGATCTCACCCACATCGTGTTCTCTGACGTTTTTTACATGGTATATGATCCATGTCGGTTCAATGATTCACCCTCATGGTATCATCATCTCACCAATCCCGTATCATCAATATATCCGACCGGACCAGCAACAGGGCTCCGATATTACCATACGG
>JBAZQT010000101.1:0-7527 GCA_041645055.1 Methanoregula sp.
TAGCGGCAGGATACTCACGCCTTGCCATCATGAGCGGCATGGGTGTGAGACCCTATTACCGGAGGCAGGGCTATGAGCGTGCAGGGCCATATATGGTCAAGGAGCTGTCATGAACCCGGCGACAACTGCATTTATCCGGCAGCGGTTTACGGAATATTACAAGAAGACAGTGCTCGTTGCACCCCCGGCCCTTGAGCAGCGTGAATGGGGGTTTGTGCTTTTCAATCCCGGTGCATCCGAAATGCGCATGCGACGGCATGTGGGGTTCTCGGGACGGGACGAATTGTTCGAGTACCTCAAAAACCTCGTGCCGCAACACACCTATTATTCGACGGCATATTACGAGAAACCGGATGCCGGCACTATGGCTGACAAGGGATGGTGCGGGGCGGACCTGATCTTCGACCTCGATGCCGACCATATCGTCCGGGGGCCATATGACCAGATGCTTGCCCGGGTAAAAGAGGAGACAGAAAAGCTCATCGCCATGCTGCTTGATGAGTTTGGAATGGATCCAAAGACCATAGAGCTGGTCTTTTCCGGAGGACGGGGCTACCATGTCCATGTCAGGGACCTCGCATTCCGTAGCTGGGGGAGCGCCGAGCGACGGGAGCTGATCGATTATGTCTGCGGGATTGGTATCGATCCTGCGGCAATGCTTACCGGAAAAAAATCACAGAACCCCGGCTGGCAGAACCGGTACCGGGCGGCACTCATCGAATACATCCAATGGGTCGGCACACTGCCCGAACCTGAAGCCATGGCACATCTCACCGGGATGGAGGGCATTGGAAAAGAATCAGCGATCACCTTTTTGAAAAAGCGGGAAGAGATCCTAACTGAAATCGAACGCCACCCCTCGCCCAGTATCTTAAAAACAAACCGGGTACTGTCTGTGGTCATCTCCCAGCAGGAGGGTGAATTCAAAAAACGCCTGCTATCCCGTGCAGCCCTTGCAGACGAACCCGTTACTACCGATACAAAACGGTTAATCCGCCTGCCCACATCATTGCATGGCGGGAGCGGAATGCGGGTGCAACCGCTGGAACTCCGCGAGCTGCATGCATTCGACCCGCTCACCGATGCCGTGGTCTTTGGTACGCGGGATGTTCGGGTAGACTGCCGACTTTCGTTAAAGATGCCGATGCTCGGAAGTACTTATGAGCTCCAAAAAGGCATCAATACTGTACCGGAAGCAGTAGCAGTATTCCTCTGCTGTCGAGGCATGGCAGAGATTGCCTGAGGTAAACGATGACACTTGACGATCTGCGCAGTATCCTGTTATCAGAGCGGGAGACGGGGAGACTGACAGCAACAGATTCGGATATTTTTGAGCGCGGACATGAAGAGCTGGCTTCCCTCATGGCAAAGGTATACGAGCTTGACGATCCCCTGTCAGATGAAGCCCGGTCCCTTATCGAAGAGACGCTGGCAATAAAAGAGACGCTTCATGATCTCTTCGCCATCCGGTCCCGTAAGATCCTCGCTCTCACCATCATGCATGCCGAGGGTAATTATTATGATCGGGAGGAAGTAAAACGCACCATTCCTGCAGAGAGGGAGATGTTTGACCAGATCACTGCTGCAATTGAACAGTGCCAGGGCATTCTCCTGTACAATGTCCCAATTATCCCGGTCACTGCGGAAATGGATGGGGACGAAAGCGGTGAACCTGAATCCGTATCAGAAGATACAAGTACCTCAGCTATCCCCAGCGCTGCGCAACACAAAGCACAACTTCCCCACACACATCCCTGCGTGCTCGTCCGCGCACTTGAAGACATGGACTCGTTCATGGGAGTGGATGGGAGGATTTATACTCTTTCAAAGGGAGATATAGTGACGCTTCCTGAGCGGAATGCTGCGGTCTTAAGTGAACGCAACATAGTCTTAAATATCAATCTTTGCAAATAATATTGGTATTCTATATCCAACTTATCGGTGAAATTTTTATGAAAATGCCAGCGAAATTCAACACCTATTGCCCTTTCTGCCGGAATCACCAGATTCATGAGGTTGAGAAGGTAAAGAAAGGCAAAACAACCGGCCTCCACTGGATCGACCGCCAGAAGGCACGCAGGGGTAAAGTAGGCAACATGGGTAAATTCTCCAAGGTGCCCGGCGGCGATAAGCCGACGAAGAAGATCAACGTCCGGTACCGCTGTGTCACCTGCGGAAAGGCGCACCTGCGCAAGGGTTACCGTGTCGCAAAGTTTGAACTGACGGAGTGAGCGATAATGGTAAGCGTGATTCGGGATAACCGGAGTAAATTTTACAAGGTAAAGTGTCCAGACTGTGAGAACGAGCAGACCGTCTTTGAGAAGGCAAGCACCACCGTAAAGTGCGTAGTCTGCGGACATGATCTTGCAACCCCCGCCGGGGGCAAGGCAAGCTTCAAGGCTGAGATCGTCTCAGAGCTCAAGTGATACTACCCATGCAGGACAGAGAGTGGCCACAGGAATCAGAACTTGTCGTTTGCACAGTAGTAAATGTCAAGGATTTCGTAGCGTTCGTATCGCTGGATGAGTATGGTGGCCGCCCGGGGCTCATCCCCATCTCTGAAATTGCTACAGGCTGGATCAAGTATATTCGTGACCATATTCGCGAAGGCCAGAAGATCGTCTGCAAGGTGCTCAATGTTGACCGGAGCCGTGGTCATATTGACCTTTCCTTAAAAGACGTCAACGAACACCAGCGGCGCGAGAAGATCCGCGAGTGGAAGAACGAGTCGAAAGCACAGAAGTGGCTCGGGTTTGCCGCGGAACAGTCCGGCGAAGATGCGAAGAAGATCGAAGATGAGATCTTCAGCAAATACGGATCCTTCTATCCGGTCTTTGAAGACTTGGTAATAGAACCCGAGACAACCGTTAAGAAACTGGGTTTTTCGAAGAAAGTCTCCGATGCACTCCTGCATGTAGCGCAGGAGAATGTCAAAGTCCCCAGTGTTGAAGTGACAGGGCATCTTCAGCTCACCTGTTCAGCTCCGGATGGCATCTCGATTATCAAGAAAGCGTTGAAAAGCGCAGAGCCAAAGATTTCCGGCGTTGCCATTGAGCTTCTGTATCTTGGCGCACCGCTGTACCGGATCAAGGTGACTGCTCCGGATTACAAGAAAGCGGAAAAAGCCATCGAAAAGGCGGCCAATGCAGCGATCGCAGTTGTCGAGAAATCCGGTTGCGGCGAAGGCAAACTCATCAAGAAACCGAAATCCGGGAAGAGTCAATGAGTGGCCGGATCCGGCGTTGTCCTGTGGACCAGATCTATACCCTTTCTTTAACCTGTCCTACCTGTGGCACGCCCACTGTTGTGGCGCACCCTGCCCGTTATTCACCTGAAGATAAATACGGCAAGTACCGGAGAATGGTGAAGCATGATTGAGGATATTACGGTCAGCTATCTTGAGAGTTTCAAGGACAAGCACCCCGTAGATCCCATCCTTATCGAAGGTCTGCCCGGTATCGGACAGGTAGGGAAACTCGTAGCTGAGTATATGATCCATATGCTCAAAGCAGAAAAGATCGGTGAGATTCACTCTATCTATTTTCCCCCCCAGGTTCTTCTCGATGAGAACGGTCTTGCCCGGCTGGCACGAAATGAACTCTTTTTATACCAGTCAGAGGGACGCGACATCGTCTTTCTCGTAGGCGATCACCAGAGCACCTCGAATGAGGGACATTATATTCTTGCTGACCAGTACTGCGAGATTGCCGAAGAACTCAAGGTAAAACGCATCTACACGCTCGGAGGTTTTGGCGTCGGGCATCTCGTGAATGAACCCCGGGTACTGGGCGCCGTGAACCGTGCGGAGCTGCGTCCGGAACTTGAAGAAGCCGGTGTTACGTTCAACCGCGAGGAACCCGGTGGCGGGATCATCGGGGCTGCCGGTCTTATGCTGGGATTATCTGCACAGCGTGGCATCGATGCGGTCTGCCTGATGGGCGAGACAAGCGGGTATCTCGTTGACCCGATGAGTGCGGCAAATGTGCTGGGAATGCTCTCAAAACTGATCGATGTGCCGGTCGATCCCACAAAACTCAATGACCGGGCATCCGAGATGGAAAAAGTCATCGAAGGTCTTGTTGAAGGCGAGAAGATGCAGAAAGATGAAGAGCTCAGTTATATCGGGTGATGGTTCTACGGAACATAGTCACTTTTTCTTTTCCTGTTTTCTGGTCATGGTTACCACGACTTTCCCGGTTTCCCGGGGGGGTCCTTTCATATCATTCAATGCGGTTTCGAGGTTTGATGGATGAACGAGCCGACCGATAATAGTGAAATATGTATACGGGTTGCCACTCCTCATGACATTCCTGTTCTTGCACAACATCACCGGATGATGTTTGAAGAAATTTGGGAACGAAAAGGTATTCCGGCAGACCCGTCTGGACTTGCATCACTTGAGAAGGAATACATAAAAAAACTCACCACTGAATTCAAATACGGAACCTGTATCTCATGGGTAGTACAGATTGGAGACCAAATTGTTTCCAGCGGAGCGATAAGTATCGTTTTGTATGTCCCGGTTCCCCATGATCTGTCACTCCGGGTTGCATTTCTCCATAGTATCTATACGGAAAAAGAGCACCGAAACCAGCATCATGCCCAATCTATTACGCAGGAAGCGGCAAATTATTGCAGGAGTCAGGGAATCAAACGTTTGTACCTTTTCGCCAGCGATGCCGGACGACCTTTGTATGAAAATATCGGGTTTGAACCGGTCCCGAATATGATGCTGCTTCTTCAATAATCAGAATAAATGGCCGGAACATCTCTGTTTCAGCCACCTCATTCTGACCATCCTTTTTGGTTATCCCTTGTCGATGAACGCGATGATTTCCTTAATGTCCGGTACTGAATGTAGCGGATAAATCTTCACGAAGATAACCTTCTGCTTCTCATCAACGATTAATACGTTGCAGTCTTCCATATTCTTTTTTTTGATTTATGGCTCAATACGTTTACACTTTGTCAAAATCACCGCAACATTGAAGAAGATACATATCACGATACATCACTTGAGAAAATAAGTAAATGACTCTAATTCTGAATCAGGTTGATGTGTTCAGTGTAATCCTGTCGGGTATTATTTGTATTATCAGCCTGCTCGCGTTCCGTGAAAACAAGAACCGGATGCCCCTGTATATTGGTATAGGATTTGCCATTTTCGGCTTCTCATATACCCTTGCTCTTTTTGATACATCCCTCGCAATGAATAACCTTGTTCTCCTGATAAGGATGTTTGCCTTTGTAACGGTATTGTTTGCGGTATACACCAATTTAGGAGAGGTCAGAATGCAGGTTACCCTGCTGTCTGAAAAAAATACCCGGCTTGAACAAGAGGTTACCGAGCGGACAAGTGCTGATCAGGCACTGAGAAATCGTGAAGCACAACTGGATGCAGTTATCAGCGGTTCACCGATTCCACAGTTTGTGATCGACAGAAATCACCGGGTCATATACTGGAATACTGCATTACAGGCAGCCACCGGGATATGTTCGGAAGAAATTATTGGAACAAACCAGCACTGGAAAGCATTCTATCCGGAAGAACGGCCCTGCCTCGCAGACCTGCTTGTTGACGGGGCAGTTGAAAAAATTCCCACATGGTATGCCGGGAAATACAGTCGATCCCTGTTGACTGAAGGAGCCTACGAAGCCACAGATTTTATAGCCCTTATCGGTAAGAATGGTGCATGGCTCCATTTCACCGCCGCACCCGTCTGGGATGAATCCGGCACTGTTATCGGTGCTATCGAGACGCTGGAAAATATTACCGATCGAATAAACGCAGAAAACGCTCTTACACACAGCAAGGAAAAATACCGGCTTATTGCCGATTATACCTATAACTGGGAGTTCTGGACAGACCAGTACGGTTTTTTTGTCTATTCCTCTCCATCCTGTGAACGGATTACCGGATACCGTCCTGAAGAGTTTATTCATGATAAGGACCTGATGAACCGGATTGTGTTTCCTGAAGACAGAGCGATATTCGATCAGCACGATGCTCAAAAAACAGGGAATCCCGATGATCTTGACGTGCTCGATTTCCGGATCATTACTAAATCCGGTGACGTCCGGTGGATTAGCCATGAATGCCGACCCATTTTCAGCAGTAAAGGTGAGTGGCTTGGACGCAGGGGAAGTAATCGGGATATTACAGAGAGCAAGCGGATTGATGAATGCATAAAAAAACTCAGTGCACTCAAGGAGCGCCTGCTCGGCGCCTACAGCCTTGACATCCGTCTTAAAATGATCACCGATGGTATTGTAGATATTTTCAGTGCTGATTTTTCCCGGATCTGGATGCTTGAAAAAAGCGATCTCTGCGATAAAGGATGTGTGCATGCATTAGTGACAAATGGACCGCACATCTGCCATGATCGCTCCGCGTGTCTTCACCTGCTTGCAAGTTCCGGGCGCTATACTCACATTGATGGTGGACACCGCAGGGTACCCATAGGAGCGTACAAGATAGGGCGTGTTGCATCCGGCGAATACCCGGGATTTGTAACCAACAATGTCACGCATGATCCCCGGGTTCATGACCATGACTGGGCGCAGACTCTAGGGCTTGTCTCCTTTGCGGGGTTCCGGTTAGTCTCTGAAGAAAACAAGCCGATTGGTGTTCTGGCACTGTTCAGCAAACATACTATCGCCCCCTGGGAAGAGGAACTGTTAAAGGATCTTGCACACACGACGTCCCAGGTCATTATCAGGGGTTTAGCGAGTAAAGCGATCAGGGAAAGCGAAACAAAATTCCGATCCCTTACGGAAAATACTCCGGATATTGTTTTTTCTGCTGACCTGAACGGTACTTTAACCTATGTCTCGCCAAAAATCAATGAGATAGGATTTCTTGTTGACGAAATTGTGGGCAGGACATTGTTCAGTCTCGCTCATGACGATGATCAGAAGCGCATAATGGAAGAATTTACCACCCAGCTCCATGAGCGCGCTCGCTTCGATTCGACCTTCAGGATTCCGGATAAATGGGAGATCGTCCACTATTTTGAGGAGCGGAGCAACCTCATTCTTGATGAGTATGGAAACCCAGTCGAGATTGATGGCCTGCTGCGGGATATCACAGATCGGAAAACAGCAGAAAACGAAATCCGGCGATCTCTTCAGGAAAAGGAAGTCCTCTTAAAAGAAATCCACCATCGTGTAAAAAACAACCTCCAGGTAGTATGGGGGCTTATCGACCTCCAGATCCAGTCAATCCAGGACCCGGGTATGATAAATACCCTCAGGGACAGCCAGAACCGGGTCAGGACTATGTCTCTTATCCATGAAACCCTTTACCGGTCAGATGATCTCTCTCATATCAGAATTTCCCAGTACCTGCATAACCTGATGGACACGCTTTTCTCCGCGTATTCGATCTCACCAAACCGGATCCGTGTGGAACTGGACATCGACGATATCCTTCTCGATGTGGAATCTGCTATACCATGCGGGCTCATTGTCAACGAACTGATGTCCAATACCTTCAAGCACGCTTTCCCGGGGGATCGTAAGGGGAAG